>JAFGHA010000125.1 GCA_016930275.1 Chitinispirillaceae bacterium | reverse complement strand
CCACCGCAGCCGGCGCCGACAAGATCGTAAAGTTTTACGTCCTGCGAAAGCCCCAGAGGCGCCAGGAGATACGTGGCGATGCCGGGACAAATATAGCCGGTACAGGTATTGACCACGAGACCTGTGATTTCCCCCGGCAACACTCCTGCCTTTTTCATTGCCTTTCGTGCGGCGTCGGAAGACAAATCCTTCGCCCACCGTGTGAAACGTTCCATACGCGCATCGGGATCTTCATCTTTAAGCCGTACGATATCGGTGATTCCATCAACGGCAATATGGCGAGTTCGAATACTCGGATGCGACATGACCTTCCGCATAATCTCAAGACTGCGCGGGGTAAGTGTTTGACCATAGTGCTTCTCGATCAAACCTGCAGCCATTTGCTGGTGAATAACTGTGGGGGGGGCTCGCGGTGGCCACTGCGGCAATGCGTGCTGGAGAATTGGGAAATTGTTGCATAAGGTAACTAGTTCCTTTTTCTGGTATAAAATTTGCTAATCCACTTATACGAAATTTGAACACCACCTGCATAAACGGAGCAAACATGACCACAGGAACAATCGAACAGCGAGTCATTTCGGTAGTCAAGGAAGTGCTGCGAGTTGATGAAGCAAAAATCATGCCTTCAAGCCTCATCAAAGAAGAGCTCGGCGCCGACTCCCTCGATCAAGTCAGTCTTATCATGTCCCTTGAAGATGAATTCAAGGGTTCGATTACCGAAGATGAAGCTGCCGGACTGGTAACTGTCGGTGATGTAATTCGCTTTATCGAGAAAAAAGCGGAGCTTCAGACTGTATGAGTTCTCATCGAATCTTTATCACCGGCATCGGCGTGGCTGCACCCACGGCTATCGGAACCGATTCTTTCTGGCGCGCCTGCCTCGACGGTATCGCCGCAGTCGCACCCATCCCCGCTCATTGGCTCGATTACTACCGGCCATCCTCTACGCTCTGGGCGCCGCTTCCCGATTTCGATTACAAGCACTACAATGTCAATAGAATCGAGCGCATGCAGATTGATACAGCCACCGTGCTGGGCCTTTGCGCCTGCAAACAGGCGCTGGACGATGCAAAGCTGACTATTGCGCAACGGGACGAAAAAAAGAACACTTTTACCGTTGAAGGGATCAATCCTGACCGATGCGGAGTGTTCCTGGGTACCGGAATGGCGGGAATAGCCGGGTTTGCCTTTAACCAGGCTTTCCACTGTTTCTCGCCTATCAAAAAACGCCTCGGCGACGGCACTGCCGCCGATTCGTTGCTCCGGATGCCGGCCCGATTCAACCCGTTTGCCGTTTCCCAGATCATGCCCAATGCCACTGCGGCATCGATCGGCATAAAGTACTCGCTCACCGGGCCGAATACCACTTTTGCAAATGCGTGTGCAGCCGGGACCATTGCTGTGGGTAACGGGTTTCGTGCTATACGGTCAGGCAAGTGCAGTATGGCAATCACGGGCGGTACGGAATATCTGGGTGATGAATTCGGCGGTGTATTCCGGGGTTTCGATAGTGCAAAAACTCTTGTCCGCAATTGTGCCGAACCCGATCAGGCCAACCGTCCGTTCGATGCCGGGCGATCCGGTTTTCTTTTCGCCGAAGGCGGTGCGGCAGTGCTCATCCTGGAATCGCAGGCGCATGCCGAGCAGCGTGGAGCTCAACCGATTGCAGAAATCACCGCATTCGTAGAATCGTTCGATGCCTACAGCCTGATGGCACTCGACCCCGAAGCCGGCCCGATAAAGACCATGATCCGCAGTGCGCTCGATGAAGCGGGGCTTACACCCGACGGAATCGATTATGTCAATGCTCATGCAACCGGCACCCATCTCAATGACGAAATCGAGGCCCGTATTATCGATGAAGTTTTCGGGAAAAGACCTGCAATCAATGCTACGAAATCGCTCATCGGTCACACTATCGGTGCTGCAGGGGCAATCGAAACCGCAGTGACCGCGCTTTCGATTCGCGATCAGACCGTGCATGCGTGCAAAAATCTTGAAACACCCGTGCGGGACCTTAACTTCGTGACCGCCTCCGGACCGCTTGAAATAAGGTCGGCGCTTAAAAACTCATTCGGTTTCGGCGGGCATAATGCATCGCTGGTGTTCACCCGGGCCTGAAGAGGCTAAAACCAATGTTTTCCCGACACGAGCCCCTCGTCGAGGCGCGCGGCAAGCGAGAGGGCTTTTTCACGGTACTGCGGTTCAACCGTCACCACCTTCCCGGCTACTGCGCGACAATACCCGCACGTATCGCATTGTTGCGAATCGCAATCGCGCAATCGAATACCATCGAGAAAGCCGTCAAGTGCTTTGTTGTCAATATACACCGGTGTTCCCTCTTTGTTGAAATTATCGACAAGTACGCTTTCGATGTAGCTTTTCATAAGCAACAGCGGCCCCATTTTTACGAGCCATGGTTTGGCCATAATTGTCGCCATGCGGATTTGCTGCATCCGTGAGACGCCGAATCCCCGCTTTATCTGCGCCACCGGGGCGATCAGCTCATACAGATTACCGTCGAAATACCGCTCTGTATAAGCCTTTACCCGCCGGATGAGCAGATCGCCGGGGCAACTGCGCTCGACAATCTTGAACCAGTTGTAACCCATCTGCTCGTACTTTACGATGTCTTCAGGTCGAATCCAGACTGCCTTGATAAAATTCACCGGGTCCGAGAGCCTTCGCGCCGAACAGTCGAGGAAGCAGTAATCGAGACAGAATCCGCCAAGTCTATCGCCGGTGCGCGAACTCTGCGACAGCATGTTCATATGCGTGAGTTCATACGCGCACCCCGGAAGGCAGCTCGCGTTTACCAAAAGCTCGAGATTGCATCGCACTGCGCGCCGAATGTCTCGGAGACGGTTGAAATTACGGTTGCAGGCAATGGCGCTTACGCATATCGTATCGGCCCCCAGGTCTTCCCACCGGCGGGCCTTTTCAGGACCGTCGACCACGGCAAACACCCCCACACGCGCTTTTAACCGGGGGTGCAAACTCTTGACAAGACGTAACAGGTACGGCGTCGAAACAGTCACACCATCCGCCCCGGATTCGTCGATACGGTCGAGAAGTCGGCGGATTTTTCGCTGTCCGGACCGCGTCTGTTCAAGTCCCGCCATGTTGGCTGCGTTGATAAGATAGTTAAAGGCGATACCGTGTGCATGCGCGTTGCTTATGCTCTCGTTCAGACGCGACAGCGGGGTTCGTCGCAACGTAAAAGTGGCCCGGCCGCCGCCGATGCAGTCACGGTCGAGTTTTCCGTAAATCTCTTTTACGTCGGGAAACTGTGCGAGACGATCGATAATGCCGGGTTCGAAGGTATAGGCCACCGAAAGATTCATTGGGTAAATACCTGCCGCATCAAGAACGCTGATCCACCGGTATCCACACCATACAAGAATCGTTCTTCGGTTTGAAACCCCTTCGGTACCTCATTTTTCCAAAATGCCAAAATCATCGCAGCGCCCCTGTAGTAGACATGGTTTACGATGCAAATGAGCAACAATAGCGCCGATATCTGGTCAACGACATGCTGACGTACAGAACTTTCCTGTCATGTCACCATTGACACTATCCCTTTGCCAGTGTAGTCCATGAGAGCTGCCGATACCGTCAAGCGGTTCCGGATCGTTTTTCTTTCGGAACGTACCCCTGTTCGTTGCCCATCACCTTCACTACACTTTCACGGCTTCGCTTTGCAGAGAAATACGGGCCTCATCCTCGGTCTCGTGCCCTACTCCCGGCCACCTCACGGTGTACCAGGTAACCAACTTTCTTCATCTTTCTCGGCCGTCAAAGGGATGAACTTCACCATCACTAAAGGAAACAGGGCTGCAAGTCGCCCGTTATTTACTCACCGGATTCTATGTTTTTCTATTCGGTTGCTTCTTCAACTTTGTCCTGTACCTTATCCGACCGCATCATCAAATTTTTCGTCTAATTTTTCCGCCGGCCCCTTTTTATCACTTACGCTGAGAAAACAGATTGCAGCCAGGGGTATAGTCATCGGCGGAATTCCGGACTTCGGTGACAATCCGGTTTCGTTCCTCATTCCAGTAGCTGCATTTATGGCACACCGGGCAATAATCATCCATAGCCATCCATAACGAAGCATCCTTTCGCGAAATCGGCAGTGTGCCTTGTGCAACATTTATTCATTTCAATTGCGACGCCGCAAACTCCCAGTTTGCCAGGTGTTCCAGAAAGACCCGGACGAAATCCTAGCGGCGGTTCTGGTAGCTGCGATCGATATTCCCGCTAAAGTCACCAGTGTCCATGCAACGGAACGTTTTCCACAGGGGATCAGATTCATTCTCGGCCTCCTTATAAAAAGTATGGAACGTAAAGTTTGATGTACTTGTCTGTAGTTTTCTGTATACAACCGCCCGCATTAAAATCTCCTTTTATGCCCGGATTAAATTCAACAAAAGTGCAATTGAATGCGTACGACCCGCTCAAACCATTTTAATGGCAAGTGCCATGCCACGTCAAACACAAACCTCCCCCGATGTCTCGATAGTGCATACTCAATTTGTCTTGTAGCATCATTATTTTATTACAATAACATCATCCGGATTTGATGGAAACAACAGGGCTTCATCAGCAAGAAAGAATGACAAAACCTTCTGTAAATAAGGCGAGCATGAAGAAGCGCCTATTCGGTAACGCTCTCCCTTACATCTTCAGCAGCCTCTTCTGTTTTCTCCTGTATTTTATCGATCCCCTTATCTATCTGTTCGCCGGCCTTCTCCATAGTACCTTTTTTTTCACAACCCGGAAAAAAACTGATTGCGGTCAGGGAAAGTACAATAAGCATCGTTTTACCCATCATCGTATCCTCCTCTGTTTAAATAATAATGCTGTTTGTATGACATATTCCTTCGCAGTAGTAATCAAGGTAATTACCCTCGCAGGGCATACTGCTTGTAATGAGCCGGCGGCAACAGGCAGTGGTGCCGGTTTTGCCTATAGTTTCATTACTTACTGACAAGTCGGGCATCAGTAGTCAACCCTTTCAGGGGTTAGACACGAGGAAACCACTGGCTCCGCCAGTGGAGTAAGACGGCAAATTAGAACGTACAACGTTCTTCTTGTTTCTGCCGCGGGCTCCGCCCGCACCAAAAACAAGCCACCACCTCTGGTGGTGGTAATTTGACTGGACAGGCCTCATACCGTTCGCAGATTTATCGATAATGATAGTCGTCGCTTCAACGGTGGTATGATGCGCCGTCAATTGAATTTCGAAGCGGCATCGCCGATGGCGGACTTCAACGAACCCCAAACATCATCAATACCTTCCTTGATCGATCCCCAGGCATCGTTGCCGGCTTTTTCGAGCAACAATAATTTTGCCCCTGCCTCTTCAATCCTGCGTTCGAGGTTTGTAATATGTTTGTTTATTTCCGACTGCATATCGGCGCTGGCCTTTGACGCTTTGTTCCTGAGCGCTTTTAGTTCCCTCTTCCACGTATCCAGCTGGGCTTTTTTTTCTTTCTGATAGTGCTTCTTGTCTTCCATGGTTTTACATCCTGATTTCTATTGTCGTTGAACTTTTTCCTGTAGCCCGCCCGAAGTTGATGGCTGGGGTGGGTTGTTTACTTCTTTGGGCCGATAATGCCACGTTGCGACAGTTTTGACAGTACAAGGTCGGCTATTCCACGTTGCACATCGGTAACAGAACCAGGATCGGGGGTCCTGCTTGTTGCGCTCCAGATCAGCCGGCCGTCGTTTCCGGTTGTGGTGACGTCAATTGCGTGTATATCCACGGTTTGAGTGTCGGCGTATCCCGGATGTTCTATTTCATGATAATATGTCCGGTACCTTTGCCAATAAGTTACATACCGCAGATCTTGACTTATTGAATTATCTGCATGATATCGGTAGCGCACATCCCGATATGCAGGCGAGGGAAAGCGGGTATCCTGTACTATTGATGTGTAGCCCTGCACGTAGGTGGTATTTGTATCCGTCGGCAGGTTCAGAACAACCAGAATGCCGTCGAAACCGTTCGACTGCACCGCATTAATAACCTGACCGGTGTCCGGAGGCGAATCGGGAAACACGCTGTATGACGATGTTGCCGCTACGCCATGCTCTGCAAGTCCTCCAGTGAATGCATCTTCCCAGATGCGACGTTTCGTCGCATCCTTTCTCGCTGCGATTACCAGCATTCGTGTCAACGGCGGCTCTTTAAAATACGGGTCTTGCCACAAATCAAAAAGGCTCGACGATACACAGCCGCACATCAGTGCAACCAGGCTGCCGATAATCGCCACAGTACCAGCTTTCCGGAATAATTGCATTATTCATCCTTGCGTGCAGGTTAACGAATCAATCTGTCCGAGCAGGTTTCTGATTACCTTGAAGCAACAACCATGCCAGATGTGAGTTGCTGGAATGTCCGGGAGAATATCCTTTCGAAGGAAAGGTGTTTTTAAAGAAAACATGTTGATGAGTGTCATTAGCAATCGACCGGAAACATATCAGGATATGTACTATCGATTTTTTCGCAAAAGCTGGAATGGTATTTCCGGAAATAAGAAAAATAGAGAAGAAAACAGCAGCGTGGCATGGCTTTGATAATTTGGCCGGAGCCGGTTCAGGTTAAAAAAAACATAATACATGACATCGTGAAACCTTGACGGTATGGTTTTTGCACTACCTGTCCTTAAAACATTTCTGACCACGGAAACAACCGCTTGCTGGTTTATTCCTGTAGGTATGGTACACCGGACGTTGCCACGGTTGCGCGCTTGCACAAACTTGGCAATGAAATCGAGGAACGCCAGTTGCGGTTCGAACGGTATGCGGTTGATGTCGACATTGGTCCCTTGCCCGAAAAGCCCGACAGGGAATTCAATTGGCAGAAGGAAATAGGCAGGCTTCTAAGGCCCATCATGAGGGAAATGGGGCACACGGTGAAGTATGATCCTTTATACCACTATGTTGACTTTAAATAATATAACCTGACGCAATTTTCAGATTTTGCACTGAGGGGGCAATGAAGATGAAGAACCGGAGAATTATATGCCTTGTTGTTGCAGTTTTTAGTGTAGCACCGACAACCGGCTGTTTGCGCCATCTCACGCAGGACCGCAGTAAAGTGCTTCTGGAGGGCGTGGATATCGACCAGACGCTTCTGGTGGCGCGGGACCATCTAAGCGAAAGAAACGGGAGATGGGGTTCGTCGCTCGGTATCTGGGTAATCCGGGACCAGCCTATTACACCTGCGCAGGCACAAGTCATTTCACGGATGTATTTCCAGTATATCGGAAGCCTGAAAAAGGAATTTGATATATGGCATTTTACCTGGGCGATTGCGAATCTCTTCAGGTTGGGAAACAATGACGTGAAAGACGCGCTGCAGGCGGCATATACCGATGCCGGGGTACGCGCATTGAGACAAGGCGGCTTGGCGCATAGAATGACCAATGGTGCGAAAATGTATCTGGGAGACGCCCATTCCGGGGGGAGGGCCTTTGCAAAAAAGCATGTGGTTGTTCCAGGCAACAGACGCTATCTGCAGTCGTATGATGAATATGCCGGTAAAAAATCGAAGGAAAAACAACAATAAGGGCCGTTGCCACCATAGTGCTCTTGTACGGGGCCGGTGGGGTTTGCGGGTGAGCATTCCGATTATCCGATTACAACCGGAAGACGTGTCGATCTCGCACTGCGTTACAGTGATTCTTTCACGCTAGCTTGAAGGCGAAGGTGACCTACCATGAGGGACTTCTGAAATTGGAAGTGCCTTTCAGAAAACCGCTCAAGTCGATGGTGAATGTGCCGATTGAATAGTCCCTCCTTGCGTGGTCAGACCTGCTGTTGCGGGGAGAAGACTTTAACAGCCTTAAGGGAGAAAAGAATAATTACTTCTGAAATCGTTTAAAAACATCCGTTAAGCTTCTCTCAGAGTTAATGGCACTGCAATTGCTGCTTATTTCAGCAGTCGTGGAATTTTATTCAATTACAAAAGGATGTAACTCAAGAGTACCGAGTTCTCAGTTAAGATACTTTGTCTTTTAATCGTTTTGCAATATCCATTTTCAGCCGAGAGTGTTCAATT
>JAFGHA010000124.1 GCA_016930275.1 Chitinispirillaceae bacterium | reverse complement strand
GGCAAGCAGTTTCGCTCCCCAGCTTACGCCGCAGATGCCGGTGGCATCGTTGCCGCGTGCGGCGGCGATACCTGAACAGTGTGTACCGTGCCCGTAAACGTCCATCGGATCGTTGTCATCGTAGGCGAAGTCGTATCCGTGAATATCATCGATGTAGCCATTGCCGTCGTCGTCGATGCCGTTGTCGGGAATTTCTCCCGGGTTGGTCCAGAGGTTGCCGGCGAGATCGGGATGCAGATAGTCGATACCGGTATCGATAATACCAAGAATTACGTCTGAAATCGCACCGGTAAATACATCCCACGCTTCCGGAGCGTCGATATCCGCATCGGCGGTTCCTCCTGTCTGGCCGGAATTCTGGAGCGCATACTGCTGCGTAAAAAGCGGGTCATCCGGAAGACCGATCTTTTTTACCGTATAATCGGGTTCGGCATAGGCGACGTTGATATCCTTTCGCAATTCCTTTATCGCTTCAAGAACTCCTTCACGGCTTGCGTTGGCAAGAGGAACGACGGCGAGTTTCTTTCCGGTATAGGCCCGGATGCCTTTACCGGGAATTCGTGCGGTGGCAAGTTCCCGCAGGTCGCCGCTGCCGAGTTTTGTGGCCAGTGAGGGATCGGCGAAATCCGTTTTGCCGTCGATGAACGCGATGATCACCCGGTCGAGGACGAATTCATGCCGGTAATTGTACGGACTGTAAATAAGATGTTCTCTGCGTGCGGATTTCTCCCCCGGTGGAGGTGATACGGCAGCGGCGAGCGACGGGACTGTTTTCTGTCTGATCAGGGTACGCCAGGAGAGAATATCGCCGCCGATGTTCGCCAGTATCGCGGTTCGATCCGCAGGAGTATCATTCGGGTCGAAGGTGAAGGATAAGGTGGCCGGCGCGAGAGATCCGCGCGGACCGGGAGTCGCCACTCCCGAGATATCAATAGCGAGTGACGGATTATCTTCGGCATCGCTTGCAATCGTGACCGTTCCCGAGGCTGAACCGAGCATCTGCGGTGTGAAGGTAATGCCGATCGTTGCCGACCGTCCCGGCCGCACCCGCAAGGGTAGTGCCGCATCGGTACCGAAGCTCGGAGAGGAACCGGTGACCGCATTTATGACGGTCGATTGCGTTCCGGTATTCGAGAGTGTCACCTGCATCGTATCGGAACGGCCGAGCCAGAGATTGCCGAAATCACACCGGGCCGGGGCAACCGTCAGACTTTTGAATCCGTCAACGTTCAGTGTCACCGGAACTTCAAGTGTTCCGTCCGATCGCGGATCGTTGTGGCGGAATACCACTGCTCCCCGGTATTCGCCGCCGAAGAGATCGGTACTGTTTATGGCGACTGCAAGCGGCATAGTCTCGCCGGCGGTAACAATTCCCGTTTCCGGGGTGACACTCAGCCATCCCGGTGCGGCACGGAGCTGTACGGCAAGTTCGTTTTTCAGGTGGTCCGCATTGTAAACAACCGTCAGGCCGTCATCCATGGCGCCGTTCTGGATGCCGGCGGTCACGCCGGTAAGCCGACCGGTCAGTGATTTGTAATACCAGGTGATGCTGCCGGTAGCCTCGATCACCATCTGAAACGTTACCGTACCGCTGCCGTCGAAAAGGGGAACATCGGTAAATTGAACGACCGCGTAACTGCCGAAATCCTGAAAGTAAATAGCGCCTCCTGCGGCGGGATAGAGGTCGTCGAAAAACGCAGCGACCAGATTCGGGGGGGCCTCGATCGATGGAAGCGGTACATTCCAGAGAATGTCGCTTCCCTCACCGAATGTCAGGTAACCGTTCGATCCGACGAATACGGAAGAAAATTCAATATCGTAAAAGGGAAAACTGAAGGAAAGCTCCTGTTCCTCATAGCAGTCGTCACAATTTGAAACTTCGCGCAGCAGGGTGCCGGTACCGCTGATATCGTTCCACCGGTATACCGGACCGTTGAGTTCATCCGAATCGCTCCAGCGGTACCCGAACCGGTCGGGGCCTCCGCTGCCCAGTGCCACCGGCCTTCCGATCCTGGTGTCGGCGGTTCCTTTTTTCCGGCGAATGAAATGTGAAGGATCATAGAGTTTCAGAGCCGATAGCTCCGGAGCGGTTCTGTCAACCACCGTACATACAAACTGCAGGTCGGCATCGCCGCTGTTCGTTATGACAAGAGGAAGGTCGACCGGACTTCCCGGCTCCATGGTATGGCTGATTGAAGTCGGATCAACTGAAATTTCGGGTCGGCTCACCATGAAGTCAACAGCGGTGGCATTCGGGGGAAGAGTGACTTGAACCGGTTCAACGGGAAGATAACCGGAGACCTTTGCCAGAACGGTATAGTTCCCTTCAATACCAGCAAAAAGGTATTCTCCCGAAGCGTTGGTGGTTACCGTTCCGCTTAACGGACCGGAAACCGTAACCGGTGCGTCTGCAATCGGTTGTGCACCGGTACGCGTGACGACTCGACCGCTTATGGTATAAGTGGTGTTGACGGTCAGCGTGAACGATCCGTCCCAGGTGTTCCTTTCATTATCGGCAATTTCTATGGAAACCGGAAACGAGTAGGGAGTAGGACAATTTTCGGCCACTGTAATAGTTGCTGCTGATTGTGACGTGGCAGTAACACCGCAGCATGGTATATCGCCGAATGAAAGTGTACCGCCGGCAATCGTGATGAAAGGATCGGAGACGATCAAATCCGCGGTTACTCCCGTCGCGGCCGCATTGCCGATATTTTTCAGGATGACGCTGCAGCTGATCTGTTCTCCCGGATTGATGATACCGTCATCATTGCCACCGGTACGGTCATCGGTTGCCACAGAGGAGTAAACTACTTTCGGTCCCTGCGTCTGTCCGCGAAGAACGGTGAAGGGGTCACCGAAGAGATTGGTTTCATAGATACACCATCGGGTCAGATCAGCGTTGATATTCCAGATATTGTCTTCGTGGCTGTCGGCCAGGATCGCTCCGAGATTGTAAGTATATTCGCCGAAATAGGCATCCCAGAACTGACGGTGAATGCGTTGGCTCGGACTGTCGAGGTTCTCGATGGATTCGTTGTAGTCACCGTACCCGTAATGCGAATTGAAAACCCCGGCGAATATACCATGCCGGGTGGAGGTCGTCAGGTGTTCGGCGACACAGTCTTCGGTCATATCACCAGGAAAACATCCCTGGGTGAAGACGAAAAGAAATTTGTCGTTGGTGAGCGCATCTGCATCCATGTTCGACATTTTCATGACATAATCGTAATTCGCATGCCCTAAATGATTGATTATGGAAAACTGGTTGCTGTTGATACGGCTCATCAGGTCACCCGCCTGCCAGGTACCGAAATAGTCATACAGGGAATCAACGGAAAATGCCGGCGCGGAGGAAAAACCGACGGTGGTGTACCCGGCCGCCGATGATCCGTTTTTAATCTCACACATGTATGGATACGCGAAGGAAAACATGTCCGGACCGAATTGCGAACCGAGTTCCTCTCCGAGCAGCAGATTGCTGCCGAGATAGCTTTCCGCGTCATCATCGTTTTCGTAGGTGAGGATTTTATACACGGCATTAGAAAGCTCCTCGGGAGTTTCGGCGGAGATCCGACCGACATTGACATCGGCGAACATATCGACATCGCCCCCGTCGATACCGTCATTCGGTTCACCCCAGTAAGTATCGCCGTCGTCGTTGTAACTGCCGTCGAGACACTGATAATACAGATCGCTGTGCAGCAGTTCACCGTCAGTGTAGAGGTCGCGTATCGGGATAATTGAAACATCACCGCCGAGAACGACATACTCGGTTTCCCAGTTGGTATAGGCATCGGTGATGAAGTTTCTGACTTTTTCCTGCGTGTCGACTCCCGTGTAGTCGGCGATGATCTGTTCTATGGTCATGAGGGTAGTGGTGAGTCCCTGTTGGCGACGTTGGGCGATAAGATCGTTTATGGTCACATCGGTAACGGCATCGCGCATCGTTTCGCTGGTGATGACGACATACCGGTACGATCCAGCCGGATCGAGCAGCAGTTGCTGTTCGGGCATTTTCTGCCGCTGTTGAGACGGGGTATCCGCATTGCGGTATTCCTGGATCGCTTCGGGATTTTCAACGCCCAGCCGTTTGACATCATTCCGCGAGGCACGTAACCGCATTTTTTTCTGCTTCAACCGGGCGACGGTTTTGAATGAGACGGTTATTTCACATTCCTGATAGTACTCAATCCGACCGGATTTCGGGTAATAGACGACCGGATGAATATTGACGATTCCAATTGCTATGCCCCGTTTCATCTGAACGGAAACCTGTTCACTGTTTTTTAACGGGAATGGCTGGTTGCTCGTATAAATCTCTTTTTTCGGTCGCGTGTGCACCACTTTGGCATTCCGAAGCAATGGAACCGGAGCAATACCGTATTCCACGGGATGCGGAAGCGATGTGGAATTTTTCCTGAGGGGTGTTACCGACACTTCGGCGATTTCCTGACCGGGAGGAATAATAAACTGCACCGGGACTACCGGCAGTACCGGTTCGCCGGTTTTTCCCGTACGGGGGGCATTGCCGAGTTCAATCCGGGAACGTTGTTCATTGGTGTCATTCTGGAGAACTTCCGAAAGTGAAAGTTCAGGTATCCGATACCGGATAGTCAGTAATTTCCTGTCGGTTTGAAGGATTCTGGCCTCGACGTTTTTCTTCCCTTTTACTGCCGGTAATGCTGCCGCAGTCCGCCAGGAAGAGCTGGTCGTTTGAGCTGCAACAAAACCTGCGATACAGAGCGCGGTTCCAACGACACCAACCCGCCGGAATCTTGTGTTTTTCATAGGGGACTCCTGATGTTGCTAATGTGTGGTATGGAAAAGAGGTGGAAATTCCGTGTATTGAGCGTGCGGTATTCAGCTACCGGAAGATTTGAGCCTGTGAGGGTATACCAATATCCTGTCATACCGGACGTCCAGTCATCGATTGGTATGATACAACGCTGCATACCGGTTACCTTCAGGCGATAGAATCATTGGTCGCAGTGCTGTTTTATCGGTTATGTATGCAGGGGGGCCGAATATTTCCGAGAAGCAGAATCAGACACTACCAGCAGGAGAAAATCCCGTAGTATATCAGGTCGCCCTATTGTTCTGAATGTTCGATGCAATTACTACAATTTTCGAACGTATCGTCGGCCTTACAGAGGGTATGAAACATTGTCGATAGGCAAAAGGCGTCGGAACTCAAACTGTGATAAATATAGCTGCAATATGGTGTCGAGTCAAATTTTAATTGAAGTTACCGTTTTCCGGTTGAAAACGACTCCACTTCTGATTGTCATGCTCTTTTGTCGTCATTTCAGCAGGAACTACGGGAGTGGTCAGTACTCCGAATACAAAGGCATATTAGTCTTACATTCAGGTGATCTTGTAGATAAATTCACTCATTTTTTTTCCCATTATCCGATCGTATGCACGCGGAAACAAAATCCGAAGCACACCTCCCCATTTCTCGATACCACCGATGGCCGCATCGTTTTTTCCTGCTGCCACGACGTGGAGAATCCGACGGGCACACTCTTCCGGACTCATTTTACGTGAGAGCGCTTTTGTCGATTTCCCGTACGAGACACCATCCGCGGTAAGCGCATTCCGTGACATCGGTGTTTCAATCCATCCCGGCCTGATGATCGATATTTCTACACCGGTCCCGGCGATTTCCGCACGGAGCGTATCGAAGTAGCCCTGCAGTGCATGTTTTGATGCGGCATATGCGGAACGTCCGGGCAGGTGGAACTTGCCGAGTACGCTTGAAATAACGACAATCCTCCCCGATTTCCGTTCGAGCATGGAGGGAAGCAGTCCCTGGGTGAGGAAAACCGCACCGAAAAAGTTGACGTCGAATATTCTGCGCACAACATCGGGGTTGCTGGACAGTGCGGAACCCCGCTGGCCGACCCCCGCATTGCTGATGAGGATATCGATCCCGCCGGTACGATCGAGAACCCGTTTGACGACAGCGGGGAAGAGGTGGTGTTCCGCTACATCGAAAGGTTCGACGAAAATCGTGACCTTTGCGTTCCGTTCCCTGCACCGGCTGGCCACATTGTCAAGATCCGCGGCGTTTCGTGCGCTCACTACCAGCCGTGCTCCGGTGGTGGCGAGTTCGGTGGTGAGTGCTTCTCCGATACCCGAAGAGGCACCGGTGATCCAGATGGTTTTGTTGTTGAAGACTGACGGGTTCATGTCGGTTTTCGTCTGAATGCGGGGCAGTGTATGATCCAAAGTGCCACCGCTCGGGAATAATTTTCAAGAATGGTTTTATATACTGAAAATACACCGTTGCAGGGCTGGAGAGTTGTAATAACTTTTCAGTAGAAGAGTGAAGGCTATTAAAGAATAAATTGCCATTGATCCTGAAGGAATCGGTTGCACTGCAACCAGCCTTAATTGAAACGGATGGTTACTTCCTCTTTTCCGGGCAATTGTTCAATCGCAAACGTTCCGTTGTAATGCAACGCGATATCCTTGGTCCGTGCCGCCTGCAGCCAGCGGTCACGGAGAGATTCCACCTCATTTTTGCCTGCTTCTCCATTGATATACAAATACAGCCGGGTACTGTCCGTTCCGTCAAATTGTAAAAGTACGTCCGAATGTTCAGGAAAGACCAGATCGTCATATGCATAGGTGATTGACGTTCCCAATTCATCGGTCAGTTGTTCCGCAAGATGCAACGGGCGGAACAGAAGTGCCTCAGACATGCGTATTCCTTTCATGTAAATAATCCGGTTGTTCCACTATGTCCATAATCAGTCGGGGACGGAATAGGTTCCGGTTTTCCGACCACAAGTTTCTTTCGCGTGTCTGTTGAGAAGCACTGCGACGTTACGCAGTCGCTCGACTACTTCTTCAGAAGGCTTCTCCCGGTGATACTCGTAGAGATTGCATATCGATTGCACCTGTTCGAGGGCGGCCAGCTCATCATGTATTTCACCCGAAATCTGTACATAGGGGGCAATTGATCGTAACAGGTCGATGAAGGTATGATTGTCGGCAAGGTCGTTGTGATATAAAAGAATGGCCATACAGCTTTTTTCGATTGAGAGGGAGAGCAGGTTGTATCGTATGTCGGAGGACAGTCGCGATGGTTTTCCCTCTTTCCCTCTTCCGGCATTAAGGTACTGTTGTGCTTCTTTCAGAAAAGTTTGCCATTCACCCATTGTTTGCCTCTTCTATAAAAGTTTTGTAACTACTTCTACTTTGTTAGACTTCTTTTACTTTTATTCAATTGTTTTCGATTCGCGGATTCAATTGATCGCAATCGTTTGATATGTCTACGT
>JAFGHA010000123.1 GCA_016930275.1 Chitinispirillaceae bacterium | reverse complement strand
TTTTATTGATTTTATTAATTTTATTTGGTATATTTTATACAGATTATAAAGGAGATACCAAGATGAATGATTGGCAGAAACTTACCCAAATGACCAACGGCGAGGAGCTGACCGTTAACCGGATCACCACCCGGCGGACAGGAATCAGTATTGAAGGAGAATTTTCCCTTCCGCCGCTCGCTCAACTTCCGTATGAGGATCAGGTATTCATCGGCGTGTTCATTAAAGTACACGGTTCAATTAAAGAGATGGAGCAGGCATTCGGAATCAGCTATCCAACGGTTAAGGCACGTCTGAACAAAATCAGCCGCAGTCTCGGATTCGTTGAAACCAGCGACGTTACCCCCAAAGAAGAGATACTGGGAATGCTGGAACGGGGAGAAATTTCAGCCGACGAAGCGGTGAGGAGGTTGTCATGAATCCCCTGCCCCCTGCAGTCATATCAATAGACATTCGAAACAGACAGAATAATCAAATACGGTTATGGCTGCCGGTATTCATTCTATGGCCGTTTATGGTGATCGCCGCAGCCCTGCTGCTCCCCCTCGCCGCGGTCGCCGAGGTACTGCTTGCACCGAAAAAGATCCGGCCGTTCTCGATGCTGCTGGCCCTTTCGGGAGTGCTGAGCAGTCTGCACGGAACCTATGTGGATGTCGTATCGGATAAACCAGGTCGTAAAGAATTAGTCAAGATAATCATTCAATAGAGGAGGATCGATATGAGTGAGGATCGTAAAAGAATTCTGAGCATGGTGGCGGAAGGAAAAATCACTGTTGAGGAAGCGGAGAAACTCCTGGGTGCACTTGGTGCAGGCAACAATGAAACAGCGGTCGCAACCGGTACCGTTCAGGCCGCCGGAGGTAAAAGTGAACTGAAATACCTGCGGGTGGTGGTTGACAGTACCGGTGGAGACAACGTCAATGTCCGGGTACCGATGGCACTGCTGCGGGCCGGACTGAAGCTCTCGGCGCTGGTTCCTCCGCAGGTGTATCAGAAAGTATCCGACAACATGGCCGAAAAAGGAATGGACTTCGATCTTAACACCATGCTGAAAAGCGGAGACATCGAACAGCTTATGGAGAGCCTGGGAGAGCTTAATGTGGATGTCAATGCGAAGAACGGGGACAAGGTGCGGGTGTTTTTCGAGTAACCGGAAAATCGATTCAGTAAAGAAATCCCGCCTGCCGCTTTGAAAAGGGCCGGCGGGATGCCACACAATACATTATTTACTTCAGCATTTATTTCAACGACACCACCGCTTCCTCCACACCGAGCACTTCGCGGAAAATCCTCACGAATTCCTTCTTCGGAAGCGCACCCGCGGCCATGGTCGGCTGTCCTTCGAGTGGAATAAACAGAATGCTCGGAATGCTTCTGATACCGAACATTGCGGCGAGTTGCTGCTGATCTTCGGTATCGATTTTGTAAATATTCACGCGCCCTTCATACTCTTTCGACAACTCTTCGAGCACCGGGCCAACCATCTTACACGGTCCGCACCAGTCCGCGTAAAAATCAATGACCGCCGGCAGATCACCTTTGTACTTCCACTCGGCATTGCTTCCGCTGCCGCCGATACCGCATTCACATACCTTCTCTTTGAATGAATCAAGTGTCAGATGTTCCATACCAGACTCCTTTGCTGAATTGTTATCGCCCTTTTTTCCGCCGAAAAGACTGATTCCCGCAATCGCCAGAATCAGAACAACTACCGCCGTTCCCGTCCATTGTTTCTTTTTCATACCGTCATCCTCAACATGCGGATCGAAGTCCCCTGAAATACACCGTCAAACCCGTCTGCCAGAAAACCTTTTCAGCATCGACAATCACCTCGCCGTACTGTTTCGTCAGCGGCAGCAACCGGTTGTCAACAAAAAAAGTCAACCCTGAAATCGTTTTGCCTCCCGCTTCATCCGGACTTCTCTGAGACTCGACCAGTCCCATACGAGGTCCACCTCACCCGAAACCGCCGAACACCACCTCGAAGGTGTGTTTGCCGTGCTTCGCAACGAACTTCTTCAGTTCCGTTATTGCCGCCTCAGTTACTTTAATCATGATTGATCCTTTTTTAAAGGTACGTTAACTTTTTCATTATAAAGCAAACGATGTACCAGTATTTTCATTCCGTTTTTTTATTTAATAGATAATAATTATGGCAATTATTCAATCTACAGATCAATTGGTTAGCATTAACCTTGTTTGTTATTAGCATTAACCATGTTAACCAATTTATACGGTCTTGAAGTTCTACAGAGGAGATACTGCCTACTTAGTTCCTGTTCAGAATGCAATTATATGCTATCCTTCGACAAGTACTACACTGAGCCTGTCGAATGTGCTCAGGATGAGCGAAATTGTGCGTAATTCACCAAAAAAGGCCGCTCATGCTGAGCCTGGTCGAAGTATGCACGGCCTTTTTTGCTGTATTCTGAACAGGAACTACTTATTTTCTGCGGAGTCATGCTCGGTTTTCGCAGGGATGTGATCTTCACGATTGTTTGAAAAACTGATATGACAAACATCATCTTTTCCGTGTTTTTTGACATTATACATCACTTCGTCAGCGATCTTTATTGCTTCATCGACATTTTCAACGGCCGTTTCCATGGTAACCAGACCAACACTTAACGACACCGGCCATTCATTCTTCTTCATCATCTCGCGGGATATGCTTACCCCATTTCTGACCGCTTCATCCGCCAGTGAGTCGTTTGTTTTCAACATTGCCATCAAATGGACAAGATTGTTTCTCCTCGGCTTCGGAGATTATGCACGATAGCCATTTCATTTCCGGGAAGAACGATCAACTTCTGATAAATAAATCCGTACCTCCGCACAGCCCGGTAAATTTTCTCCCGTACACCGTTCATACCCCCCTTTCCGGTTCCCGCGCCAACCCGGATCATCATTGCATTCCGTCAATAAATGGAGTATATTACATCAAAGGAGACATCAGTGGTTTCACCATGAAAACGCTGTTATTATTTACCCTTCTTTCAATCACCCTTCCGATTATCAATCGTGCATTTCCTGTTCAGACGGTTTCAGACATAACGTCATCTCTGGAAACTGCTAACTATCATGGCTCTTCGCTCCGGAATTTCCTCCCCCGGGAAACGGGAACCGGCGATGTGATCCCTTGTGGTGATGCAGTACCAGGCCGCAATTCAACGATAGCTCAACCCCGCAGAAATAACATCGAACCCTGGAAACAAACCAGAATTTCCGACCATCTCCATTTCAGAATGCCGGCGCGGCAATATTCCCGGCTCATTTCCGCACAACGGTCATTCAGAATCAGCTACTTAACGACCGTATCGTTCCCGCTCCGTGTGTAATAGTACCTCACCTTCATTTCCGTTTATACGGGCAGCATTCCAGTCATCGGGGCTTACACCCGGGCATCGGTTTATGGCGTCCGGTATGATGTGTTCTCCGTAAACAGTATCATGAACAAACGAAGGAAATTATCATGTCTTCCACACTATTCATGAACCAAGGCACTACCGAAACACCGGTCCGTGACCTGATCCTCGAAAAAAACGGGCGATATGTGAAATTCGCCGATGAACTCACCGAACATATACTTCAGAAAGGCTCATCGGAAAATACCTACAGCCTGCATCAAACCGTCACGGTAATAGACTATGAGAATGTTTCCGACAGTGTCGCCATAACTTCCGGTGTCGGAAAAACCATTCAGGAGTCCATTATCAACTGGAACTTCATCACTTTCGAAAGCAACGATGTGCAGGACCAGCCGGAACTGTTCCGGAAAATCAAACCATCCGCCATTATCAGCGCGGCGGACAAAGCAGGAATCATTCCACGATCCAAAACCGGCGAAATCCTGCATATGTTTTTAATCATACTGGCCGGTTTTCTTGCTGCCGGAATGATTCACCTGTACACGTCAACAGGATCCCTGTCGCCGTTTCGATTGCTGGAGGTCTTTAAAGACGGGTGGAGCGACTGGAAATCAGCGGGTCTGGGCGTTACCTTCGCTATCGCTGGATCGATCATCCTGTCGGTCACCAAATCGTATCTGAAAACCCGCAATCCCCGCCTGCATGACATCATTAAGGAACACCTCCGGGCCAGCACCGGAGCAGGAACACACGACCCGACATTCATCACCGCCGTCAAAAACCGTTTTCTGCAGCTTCCGCTCCCGATGGCGATACTCATTCCCGCACCCGAGTGTCTCGACCTTTTTTCGAAACAGGTACTTCATGAGATTTTATCAGAAAAAGAATGCAGTATCATTGGACAGATTCTCTGGATCATCGGCAACAAAGGTGACGAGTCAACCTATCCTGTGCGGTACTCCCCTGCTGAAAACACATTTCCGTTGAACAAAATTGACTATCGCTACAAATATATCGATTGCCTGCCCCGGGGTAAGACTACGTCAAAAAAACCGTATCCCCGGGCGGCGTGAGGCAAGTGTTCCACATTAAAGAAAGGATTCGTACCGTCATGAAAATCATGTTACGAAGGGCATTCGCGCTGTTCATACAGGGATTGCTTGCACTGCTCCCCCTGATTGTCTCGATCAATGTCATGCTTTTCGCATTTTCTTTTGTTGAAGGAATGGCGGTCCGACTGCTCGGGATACTTCCGGCAACGGTAGCGACGATGCAATTCATCCGCTTCGGCATCCAGCTCGTGTTGATGGGATTGCTGTTCATTTCCGTGATGTTTTTCGGGATGGTTGTCAGGACCATGATCGGATCGACCCTCATGAAATGGATCGACGGATTTTTCGGAAAGGTTCCCGGCCTCAACACGATCTATTTTTCCACCAGACAGGTGGTCGATGTTTTCCGGTCGGGAAAGAAACAGTTTTTCACCTCTCCGGTTCTTGTCGAGTACCCTTCTACCGGAATCTGGTCGATCGGTTTCAATACCGGAGAACTGGTGATGAAAGAAAACGGCTTTTCTGACAGTAAGGTGCGATTTACCATTTTCATACCCACAACGCCGAATCCCACAAGCGGATTTCTGGCGGTCATGACCGAGGATAAGATCAGAAAACTTGATATCAGCATCGAAGAAGCGATCAAAATGATCCTGACGGGAGGTATGGTGAAAAATAACCGGATGGCACATCAGAATGGCTATCAACATTCTGTGGGTGAACACTGATATGGCAATGACACTTGTTTCCATTATCGCGGGAGTTATCCTGCTCTATTTCGGTGCGGAACTGCTGGTGCGGGGAAGTTCATCCCTCGCACTTCGTTTCGGGATTTCAGCACTGACGGTGGGCCTGACGGTTGTCGCCTTCGGTACCAGCGCACCCGAACTGGTAGTCAGCATCAGCGCGGGACAGAATGGGCAGCCCGACATTGCGGTCGGCAACATCATCGGCTCAAACATTTTCAATATCGCGATCATTCTCGGCATTTCGGCGATCGTACGCCCGCTGTCGGTCAGCTTGCAGGTGTTACGGATCGATACACCAATAATGATCGCAGTCAGCGTCCTGTTTTCCCTTCTGCTTCTGGACGGGAATATCACGCGATTCGATGCTTTTCTCCTGTTCTCGGGAATTATCGCCTATACCGTTTTTTCGCTCCGATCGGGAAAAAAAAATGCCGGCTCCGCTACGACAGAGGAGAAAGAAAGCTCTTCAGCCCGGGTGAAAGAAACCGTACCCTTCAACATTTTCCTGATCGTTACCGGACTGAGTATGCTCATTGCCGGTTCCCGTTTCTTCGTCGGCGGGGCCGTCAACCTTGCAAAGTATTTCCGCGTATCCGAAGCTGTTATCGGGCTTACCATTGTGGCCGCAGGCACCAGTC
>JAFGHA010000122.1 GCA_016930275.1 Chitinispirillaceae bacterium | reverse complement strand
GTTATGCCTTCTTTTTAGGATAACAAAGTAGAATTAATTTAATTTTAAATACAACGCCCAAATTGAATCTTCATTCATAATTGTTTTAATAAGGTTGCTCTGATGGGGAAATGAGCGGAACTTCGCATTATGACTGAAGAAAAAAGAATGTTGTACCATCATCATGAGTAGCATTAAAAAAACGGCATCCGGTAAGTTGTATACTCTGTTCCGGTATAGGGAATACTGCCTGCAATTATCCCTTCCTTGTCATATCTCAGGTCTCAAGACGACTGATTACAGCCTGCTCATTAACTCCGGCGTAATATAATGCGGAATTTTCTGTTATCCCGCTATCATGTGTCACTGTTCCTGATCGTTACGGGGACAGTCATATTCAGCACTCAGGCGGAGCAGCCGCGAGTAGCCCTCGACGGAAATCCCGGAAGACCCGAAATCGCTCCGATTCCGGTATCGGTAATTCCCGGCGAAAAACTTCTTGTAGCAGTTACCGCCGGCAATATTGCATACATGCACAGTTATTCCGTAAAATGCACCTTCAATCCGGAGGTAGTTGCATTCGAAGGGGCAGCAGCGAAACTTTCACCACGTACCCCCGCATTTCTTGAATCCAAAGGCGGGAAGATCGCCGCATTTTTTGCCGTACCCGGGAACGGAACGGTAGACATCGCCGCGACGCAGACCGGTCGCACCCCCG
The DNA here is from genome assembly GCA_016930275.1 of Chitinispirillaceae bacterium. Classification (GTDB taxonomy): domain Bacteria; phylum Fibrobacterota; class Chitinivibrionia; order Chitinivibrionales; family Chitinispirillaceae; genus JAFGNB01. The sequence continues at coordinate 6,469 of JAFGHA010000122.1, read as the reverse complement.
CTACCTGTGTCGGAGGTACAGGTATCCTCGGGTACCTGTCATTTACCGCCATTTCCAAAGGAAATCCCGGATTATCCCTAGTTGAAACACGTATCGTCGATCCTGATGGAACCAGTACCTTCGCGGTCATTGTGCATTGAACGGTGGTAGGAAGATGAATATTCAGAAAAAGATTCGGTTACTCCTCATCAGCCTGATTTTTTTTACCGTATCCTCCACTGCACAGCAACTGCTGATCGATATGGATACCGCCTCCGGAGTTCAGGAGACGATTGCCGTTGATGAAGAGAGCGGCATACTCACTCTCGCGATAAGAATCGAAGGCGCGGAGAACATGTTCAGTTATCAGTTCAAAGTCGTTTTCGACACCGGCAGTTTCAGTTTCATCGATGCGCAGCAGGATTTCGGATTGAATGGTGAACGAAACATACTCACGATCAACGGCGGATCGATCATCAGTATCAATCAGCTGCAAACCAACCCGCCGGTGGAAGGTACCGTTGACTTCAGCGGATCGATAACCGGCTCCGACAGTTCCCGGAGTGCTGCCGGTGATGGACTTGCCGGTGTTCTTTACCTTGAATCAAAGCTGCAACCGGGCGATACCGCCGTAATCGAAGTGGTGGAAGGATTCTACGTATCTCCCGGAAGTGACTTCATTCCATGTCCCATCCACGTTCCGGGAATGGCCATCCGAACAGAGAAATTACATATTGACTTCAGCGACCGAACGATAGCATGCCGCAGCAGCGAAACATCCGGTGAGATAGCTCTGGTTTTTCCTTATTCGGTAGTGCACGTGGCACTTCCCGCCGGACTGTCGAATGATATCACGACAATGACGGTTTCCCTGTTCTATCTTGACGGAAAAATACGAAACTCATGGCGATTCGATCCGGGGACGGCCCTCCGGCATATTCCGGTACCGGCAACCACAAAACGACGACATGGCACTGCGGGGATCCTTCTATGCACCGTCAGCACCGGATCCGCACGCTGTTCCCGTATGGTACGGATACCATAGAAAGCAGCGGCAGCGACGATCGAGTAATGAAACGGTACTGCATGAAACATAATGTCGGTAAATCGCAAATGGTCGCGTTCGTACTGCTGACGGTGTTGCTATGCGGGACGGTTTCGGCTAAAACACGAAAAAATACCGTTCCTTCCGTCTCTCCGATGGCCGTTCTACTCGACCGAGAGCACGCTCCCGAACCGCATCCAGCCTCGGCCCTTATTGACAATGGTGACAATTACCGCTATCAGGGCAGACGGATCAACCTCCTGAAGCTTTCCGACCGTGTCGCCATCGCTTATCGCGAAACTCACGAAACTCCTTCCCCCGTCTTCAAGAGGAAAGCCCGTTTCCGGCAGGCCCGGTTCAGGCGTATTGCAGCGGGGAAACGCCGGATGGAAGTAATGATGATCGGATCGGACCAGACGGATACAACAGGACAAGCGGAAAAAGATATTTCCGCGATCATCACCGAGGTGCAATCCGATCCTTCCGTTGCCTGGGGGGTACCGGTATATTATGATCCATCCGCACGAAAAACGCTTTTCTTTACCGATAATATCGCGGTCGGATTCACCCCGGATACCGCTACGGTACTGCGCCGCCGGGTTGCCGCGATCATCGGTACCGCGATTGAGCGGAAAATCATGCCGTCGGTATACACCTACCGGTGCAGTAGTGGTGGTTCGTCAGATGTTCTCCGCATCTGCCGTCTGCTGGAAAACGTACCCGGTATCGAGTGGGTTGAACCGGAAATCGTCACTGAAATCAGCCGTTGCCGTATTCCCGACGACCCGTTCTTCAACCGCCAGTGGCATCTGGGCAACACGGGTGAAAACAGCGCCGTTGCCGGCGCCGACCTGAAGGCCGTTGACGCATGGGATATACAGCGGCAGGCGGACCCCGATGTGGTGATCGCCGTTATCGATGACGGTGTGGACCGGTCACATCCGGATCTGCGGGTTCCTTCGGGCGGCAGAGATTTCTGCGACGATGACGATGATTCCTCTCCCGCCGACACGGAGGATTCTCACGGTACCGCCGTTGCAGGAGTCGCCGCAGCGATCGGCGATAACGCCCTCGGTGTCGCGGGCGTGGCTCCCGGCGCCTCGATTCTTCCCGTTAAAATTTCCAGAGGCAACAGTTTCATTCCCAGCTTCGATATCGCCGAGGCGTTGACCTGGGCGTATGAAAACGGTGCCGACATTCTCAACAACAGCTGGGGAGGCGGTCTGCCGTCGAACGCCATAGCCACCGCCATACGTAACGCATCCACTCTCGGCCGCCAGGGTAAAGGGTGCCCGGTGTTCTTCTCGTCCGGAAACGGTGCATCCTCGTTCGACCCTTATGAATTCAGGTGTACCGCCGGGGAATTCGCCGTTGCCTTCGTGTACCGGAAAGACGCTTCGATTTCCTACGGCAATGACCGTGTGGTTATCGACAATATCGTTATTTACGGTAGCGACCGGTACTCCATACTCGCCACTGAAACGTTCAGCGAAAGCGGCCTTCCTCCCGGATGGTCAACTTCGGGCGGTTACAACGGTTCCGCACTTCCCGTACCGGCCGTTCCCGGCTGGTGGCATACCACTTCCACCTTTCAGGAGGGCTTCGGTGATGAGGGAGCGATGCATTCGGGATCGGTGAACGACAATGAATGGACGGAACTGCGTATGCCGTTGCGTACCTTTGCAAACGGTGAAATACTGCAGATACATGTCAGCCTCTCGACCCAGGAAGCGGGAGACTCTCTGCTGCTGCGTTTCTACAATGCGGAAGGGGTAGTGGAGGATGAAAATGTTTTCGCCAGCGGAAACACCCATTCCGTGTCAATCATGTCCTTTCCCGCCTCCGCGGACAGTTCGATTGCCGTCGGCGCATCGACCGATCAGGATTTCCGCAGTGATTACAGTCAGTACAATGTTGCGGGAACCGGAAAAACCGTTGACTTCCTCGCTCCCAGCGGAGGCGGATGGAACGCCGTCTATACCACCGACCGGACCGGTACCGATGGCTATTCCGGTGACGATTACCACTCCCGTTTCAGCGGCACCTCCTCCGCCTGCCCCGCAGCGGCTGGTGTGGCGGCACTCATACTGTCGCGCAACCCACATCTGTCACGTGACAAGGTGCTCGAAGTGCTCCGCTCCACCTGTGATAAAATCGGTGATGCCGCCTATATCGATGGAAAAAATAATGAATACGGCTACGGACGCCTCAACGCGTACCGCGCACTCTCCAATCTGCCTCCCGTTATCCTGGGACAGAACCCGGTCGGTGTCAACCGGAATTTGAGTATCACTCCAACCGCTGCGGATCTGGAAATAATCGATACAGAAACGCCTGAAGGTCCGTTTGTCCTTACCGTATACGATGGTGACAATTATTCGGTAAGCGGTACAGCGGTTACCCCTGCCACCAATTTCACCGGGACACTGCTGGTCCCGGTATCGGTGAATGACGGCATCTATGAGAGTGACCGCTTCACGCTCTCCATCACCGTCAGAGTAACCAACGACCTCCCTATTATCATGAGCCAGCAACCGGTGACGATTCTTGAAGACGGAAAGTACCGCATTTCCGCTGTCGACCTGATGATACGTGACCTCGACGATCCCTACGGACCATTTGCAATCACCCCTTCGGCCGGTGATGATTACACCATCGTAAACGATACCATTTTCCCGATTCCGGATTTCAACGGAATGCTCTCCATCCCCATCACGGCAAACGACGGATTCGGCGGCAGCTCGCCGTTCGAGTTTATTATCGAAGTACTGCCGGTCAATGACGCTCCGGTATTCACGCCCGGCAACGATGTGACCGTGAATGAGGATGTTACGGTATACTATATCAACTGGGCCCCGTCCGTGTCACCGGGTCCGCCGGATGAAAGCGGGCAGAGACTTTCATTCTCCGTTTCAGTCGGAGGTCCTGATCTATTCTCCGTTCAACCGTATTTTTCTCCTGAAGGGATACTTTCGTTTTCCCCCGCTGCCGATGCAAACGGAACGACACCGATGACCGTACGATTGCATGATGAAGGTGGAACCTCAAACGGTGGTATCGATTCAAGCGTTCAGGAGACCTTTTCCATTACGTTTCTTCCGGTAAACGATCCGCCCTCATTTTCAGCGGGAATGCCGGTTACCGTCAATGAAGATGCCGGACCGCAGACGATCATGAAGTGGGCCACCGCCATCAGTACCGGCCCTGCGAACGAATCGGGTCAGAAAATCACCTTCGCGGTTGCCACGAATCTTCCCGATCTCTTTTCCACCCTGCCGGAAATCGCTTCCGACGGAACGCTCACCTTTACTCCGGCTGCCGATCAGTTCGGTACCGCCATGCTGACCCCACGATTGACCGATGATGGAGGCACGGAAAGCGGAGGTATCGATACGGCAACAGGGGTACCGTTTCTCATTACCGTTGTACCGGTCAACGATGCGCCTTCCTTTACTCCCGGAGCGGATATCGTCGTCAATGAGGATACCGGCGCCTGCAGTATCGACGGTTGGGCAAACGATATTTCCGCCGGACCGGGTGAAGACGGGCAGGAAATCACCTTTTCGATATCCTCGGATAACCCGGCCTTATTTTCGACCGCTCCCGCCATCGCTGCCTCCGGCACGGTAACTTTCACTCCGGCAGCGGATTCCAGCGGTTCCGCCACGATCGCGGTGCAACTTCTTGACAATGGCGGCACGGTCAATGGCGGTACCGAATCCAGTGAAACCGGTTTTTTCACGCTCACGGTCCTTGCGGTCGATGATCCTCCCGCGATCACCACCAGCGGCAGCCTCAACTGCCCGCTCGGTGAAGAATCCGTAATCACCGTCAAAGCGACCGATCCCGACGGAACCATAACGGACATCAGTGTTACGAATCTGCCTCCATTCGCGACTTGCGAAATATCCGCGGAAGAAGCACACGCCGTTATCATCTGTTCACCGCAAACCGATACCGGATTATTTACTTTCGAGGTAATCGCCAATGATTCCAGGTTCATGATCGATACGGTTATCACCCTGACGGTATTCGTGAATTACTCCGGAGCGATAGAGGTCATCGGTGCGCCTCCGACGTCCACGGTCGGACTGTTCGCGAGCTCCGGCTGGATCGGGAAACGGGTACGGAACGGTTCGGGAAGGATAGACAACTGTCCCGCGGGGACCTACCTCCTGTCAATCTCCGACAGCAGTTCCCGAACCGAATATTACCGGAGTACCGTTGTTCCTTTCATGATCGATAGCGTAAACGTGCACCTGCGCCCGCGGGTCGCGATTGATTTCGCTGCCCCCGAAACGCTCCGTACCACGGAAGGTACCATTTCCGCCGGAGTACCGGTTTCCGTGGTTATCGACGATGCCGACAATGACGGTTACAACGATATACTCTATTCGACTGCCGACGGCTCAATCTTCGGCTGTAAACGATCAGGTGAGATCTACTCCCCCCCTGAGCTTCTGCATACCGTCAGCGAAGGCACCACCGTGCTCCGCTGTCTTGACTGGAACGAAGACGGCAGTAACGATCTGCTGACGGTCAATGTCAACGGTGCACTCGGCATCTCGCTCGGAACCGGAAATCAGGAGTTTCTCCCCGATTCCCTGTTGTTTTCCACGTATACGGGCTGTACCGGTGCGGAACTGGTCCCGCACGACGGCACCCCGGCAAAAGGGTTTTACTTCAGCTTCGGTAACGGTTCGGTAGTATACAATTACCCGGATGAGGAAAACCGGCGTTTCACCCTGATGGTGTACGATCAGAACGGCATACCGCTCAACGGGGGTGAAAACGCCAGCATCGTGGCATTCGATGTCACCGGCGACGGAAAATCCGAATTGCTCATAGGAAACAGTACCGGCAGTATTGAAATTTTCTCCCGCATGACGGTTGATACGATGCGTTCGCTGGGCACCGTCACCGCAGATGGCCACCCACTTTCCGGTGCCGATGGACTTTCACTCTCCGGGACATTCGGCAATCCGGGTGAACTTCCCTCCATTGTCTATGCAGACGGTAACGGTACTCTACTGCATGCCGACGGTACGACACACGGCGATATAACCGGTGACGGAATTGTTGACATTTTCGATCTGCAGCAACTCGGTATTCACTGGGGCCTGCGGGATACCGATGAGCAATGGTCGGATGCAGCCAACCTGCAGGTACAGACCACCACTTCCGATCCACAGATAATCGATGTTCTTGACCTCAGGATTCTCGCGCGGTTCTGGGGAGCGGAAAAGTAGTTTTACAACTGTTTTGCATTGACAGTCACGCCCCCTGAATCCCCCGCAGGGGGACTTTTAGAGAATTGATACTCTGATCTGGTTCAGAAAAATTGGAAACGCGGTTAACCCCCATACCATTCTCCATTTCTCCAAACTCAATATACACAGGAGCGGGCGCTCCGCTCCTGCGACCTCTGCCCGGGTGCGGCATCCC
>JAFGHA010000014.1 GCA_016930275.1 Chitinispirillaceae bacterium | reverse complement strand
TATTCCAAATAACAAACATAGTGTAATTGCACTTACCTATGTATTCGGTATCGGGAAAAGTTCCGCATACGATATACTGGCGAAAGCAGGAATCGAACCGAACAAAAAGATCAAAGATCTGTCAGAAGACGAACTTGATCGAATTCGCAGGATTATCGACAATGAATATCAGACGGAAGGTAACCTTCGTACTGTTGTAAGAATGAATATTAAGCGCCTGATGGATATCGGTTGTTATCGCGGTCTTCGTCATCGACGCGGATTGCCCGCGAACGGTCAGCGGACACGTACTAATGCCCGGACGCGCAAAGGCCCTCGTCGCACTATTGCAAATAAGAAAAAAGCACCTGCGAAATAGGATTTTATTGAGGAAAGAGGTTCTAGGACATGAATAAGGATAAATCGAGCAGCAGTTCAAAGAAACTCAAGAAAAAAGCTTCTGCTGAAGGTGTTGCTCACATCAGGGCAACCTTCAATAACACGATTATAAACATAACCGATTCCCGGGGAAACGTTATCGCATGGAATACACCGGGAAAATCTGGTTTCAAAGGTTCACGGAAGAGCACACCGTTTGCTGCAGGTATCGCTGCGGAAGTGGTGGGTAAAACCGCATTCGATGCAGGTGTTCGTAAAGTGGAAGTACATCTTCGTGGTGCCGGAAACGGTCGTGAGAGTGCGATACGTTCACTGGCTGCGGCTGGTATCAGGATTACCGCGATAAAAGATTTTACCGCTGTACCACATAATGGCTGCAGACCTCCAAAACGCAGAAGAGTGTAAGAAATTCTGTACGGAGAGAGCGTTCGATCATTGGTTTGAGTAAAGAGTGATTAAAGTAATAGATTGAGGAGAATCGCACATGGCGCTTTATCATGGTCCCCGCTGCAGACAATGCCGCAGGGAAGGTACGAAGCTGATGCTTAAAGGGGAACGGTGCAAAACGGAAAATTGCGCTTTGGAACGAAGGCCTTTTCCTCCCGGTGCCCGGCAGACAAAAAGAAGACGTCAGGCCACAGAATACAATCTTCAGCTTCGCGAGAAACAGAAAATTCGTCGTATTTACGGAGTTCTTGAAAAACAGTTCTCACGATATTTTGATAAGGCATCCAAAGCTCCGGAGGTCACCGGTGACAAACTGCTTCAGTTGCTTGAGATGCGTTTTGACAATATCGTTTATCGTCTCGGTCTGGCACCGTCCCGATCAAGTGCGCGTCAGCTTGTTCTGCACAATCACTTTCGCGTCAACGGGAAAAAGGTGAACATACCTTCCTACCAGATGAAAGCAGGGGATACGATCGCTGTCCGCGAAAAAAGCAAAAATCTCGAGGCGATTCATACTGCACTGAAAACCATGAAAGATACCCCTGAATGGCTCAGTATTGACAAGGTGAAACTCGAAGGTTCCGTTATCAGTATTCCGGAACGTTCTGCAATACCGATTGATGCACAGGAGCAACTGGTCGTTGAACTGTACTCCAGATAAAAGGAGATTTTAAGCACGATGAAATGGAAAAGCCTGATGATGCCGAAAGGCATCCAGATTGAAAAGAGTGATACCGTTCAGAATTACGGAAAAGTTGTTGTCGAACCGCTGGAACGCGGATGGGGACACACGATCGGAAACTCATTGCGCAGAATTCTCCTTTCTTCGCTACAGGGTGCGGCAGTAACTTCCGTACGTATCGAAGGAGTGCAGCATGAGTACTCGACAATCGACGGTGTCGTCGAGGATGTTTCCGATATAATTTTAAATATCAAGCAGATCAGAATGAAACTGGTCGCTGATCACGATACGGTATTACGTCTCGAAGTCAGCGGTGAAGGAGAAGTGAAGGCATCGGATATTGAGAAAAATCCCGATGTGGTTATTCTGAATCCGGAACAGCATATCGCAACTATCAATGCAGATGCGAAACTGAGAATCGAAATGAATGTTTCCGACGGTCGCGGATATGTTGCGGCTGAAGCGAACCGTTCGGAAGAAGCTCCGGTGGGAACGATTCCGATCGATTCAATTTTTTCTCCAGTTACAAAAGTCAACTATACCGTTGAAAATACCCGTGTCGGACAGCGTACCGACCTTGATAAAATCATTTTCGAGATCTGGACCGATGGGAGCCTGTCGGTAGAAGATGCGATGGGGTATGCTTCAAAGTTGCTCTATGATCATCTTGATGTGTTCATCAATATTGAAGGTGAGTTCGAGCCGGTTCAAGAAATGGTACATGATGAACGCACTGAACGGCTTCGTCAACTGCTTAAAATGCGTGTCGATGAACTTGAACTTTCTGTAAGGTCGAATAATTGTCTGCGGGCGGCGAATATACATTCACTTGCCGATCTCGTCCGCAATCAGGAATCAGACATGCTCAAATACAAGAATTTCGGGAGAAAGTCGCTGATTGAACTCAATCAGGTGCTTTCAAATCTAGGATTGACATTCGGAATGGATGTCGAACGGATTCTCGGTTCCGGGCAGGATGCGTAATACGCGGTGTAGTGCGTTTTGTATAGGAATACATTCAACAACAGCAATAAAAAAAGGTAGTTACAATGCGTCATCTGGTTGAAGGGCGAAAGTTAAACAGAACCTCGAGTCATCGAAAAGCGATGTTTTCGAACATGGCGGTTTCTATTCTCGACAAAGAGAGAATTACCACGACATTGCCCAAGGCAAAAGAAGTGCGTAAAGTGGTTGAGCGCCTTATTACCTACGGGAAAAAAGGGGATCTGCACGCCATCAGAATGGCGGAGCGGAGAATCAAGGATAAAACCATCCTCAAAAAACTGTTCGATGATATTGCTCCCGGGTATAAAGACCGGGTGGGTGGTTATACCCGTATCATCAAACTCGGTGAAAGAAAGGGAGACAACGCTTCCATGTCGATCATCGAACTGACCGGTCGCGGAAATCCCGATCCCGTAAAAAAAGGAAAGAAAAAGAACAAGGCGAAAAAAATTCCTGCAGCGAAAGCTCCGGCGGAAAAAAAGCTTAACGAGGCCGAAAAGGAAACTGCAGTGAAGGAAGTGGCTGAGACTGCTGAAGAAAAAAAGGATGAAGCCGCTTCGTAATAACATACTCAGATACTAAGAAAAGATGAAGGAAGGAAATATCATGGCGGTAAATTATAAAGATCTTGGTTTTGTCAACACTACCGAAATGTTTAAAAAGGCATTCGAAGGCCACTATGCAGTACCTGCATACAATTTCAACAATATGGAGCAGATCCAGGCAATCATAACGGCATGTGGAAAGTCGAAATCGCCGGTAATTCTGCAGGTATCAAGTGGTGCACGGAAATACGCGAACCAGACGCTGCTTCAATATATGGCGCAGGGTGCGGTACAAATGGCGAGGAACGATGGTTACAATATGCCGGTCGCGCTGCATCTTGATCATGGTGATACTTTTGAACTATGTGTATCATGTATCGAAAGCGGTTTCTCGTCGGTCATGATCGACGGCTCGCATCATCCCTACGAAAAGAATGTCGAACTTACCGCGAAAGTGGTTGAGTACGCACACAAATACGACGTCACCGTTGAGGGTGAGCTCGGGGTACTTTCCGGTATCGAAGACGATGTCGTTGCCGCGAAATCGATCTATACGCAGCCGGAACAGGTTGAAGATTTTGTCAAGAAAACCGGTGTTGATTCACTGGCGATTTCAATCGGAACCTCCCATGGCGCCTACAAGTTCAAACCCGAGCAGTGCACAAAAAACGAGAAAGGTGTTCTCGTGCCGCCGCCGCTCCGGTTCGACATTCTCGAAGAGATCGAAAAACGGATTCCCGGTTTTCCGATCGTTCTCCACGGATCAAGCTCGGTAGTTCCTGAATATGTGAATATCATCAACAACAACGGTGGAAAACTAAAGGCTGCAGTCGGCATTCCGGCGGAACAGCTGCGCACGGCAGCGAAATCGGCAGTCTGTAAAATCAATATCGATTCCGACGGTCGTCTCGTTATGACGGCGATGGTCCGAAAGGTCTTCGCCGAGAAACCAGAGGAATTCGATCCAAGGAAATATCTTGGTCCTGCACGTGAAGAACTCGTCAAGATGATGATCGATAAAAACGAGAACGTTCTCGGAAGTGCCGGTCGGGTTGATTGATACGATTAGCTGATAACTGAAAATATTCAAGGCCCGGAAACGGGCCTTTTTTTATGGTCGGAAGTTAACCGGTGTCAGGAAAACGGGTCTGATGCAATACTACCCTTCTGAGGGAGTGGATCAGAACGAATAATATAACCCGCATTCACCCGAGAAATTCGTTCCGAAATGGTCATCGGCGAACTGATACCTGAAGCAGTAACCGAACATGAGGGATAGCGACAGATTAAGAAAATGAAAGTCGAGTCCCGGTCCTCCACCTATGAAGAGATTCTCTACAGGAGGTTCATTGCCGAGCGAATTTTTATATGAATAATCATGATAAAAGTAATGCGGGCCGAGGTAAGCGATAAGATTGACAAATCGAGACTCTTTTATTTTTGCTAGTGCTGTTGCACCCACACTTGTGGTGGTTTCCGTGAAATAATCATCGGTGGTGTAGTAAGGGGATGTGGTGAACTGAAACCCGAAACGATTGAACCAGTGCCGATAGGATAAGCCGTATCCGGTGATGAACCCCGCACCCATACCGATATTATGATCCCCGACTTTTTCCGCATCGGCGAGGACCGTGCAGCAGATCAGGAATACAAACGGTAAAGTATGGATTACCAGGGTTAAAAAACGTCTGCTGATCTGTCCTCCTCTTTCAGTCACAATTTCTAAAAGATGCTTTTTTAGGAATACCATACATAATCCTGTTGATTTCAGAACGAATAAAAAAGCGCGGTTTCACCGGTAAGATGCATTCCCGATTCATTGGTGTCAAAATCGTGATGTCCCGCGATGCCGAACATCATGCTGAAAGAAATCCTTAGAAAATGGAAATCAATTCCGGGACCACCACCGACAAAAAGTACCCGGTTGGTGGAAATGTTGGTGTGCTTTTCGGGTGGACCGTACGGTGTATAGGTTAAGTAGGTATCGGTGTACCGGTAAAAGTGATAGTGCGGACCCAGATAGGCGAATAAATTCAGCAGTTTTGCTTCTTTTATTTTCCTGAGTGCGGTAATTCCGAGGCTTATCTGCGTGGAAGATGAGTTCTCGGATTCCTGATGGAAGGGGGCGGTGGTCAGCTGAAAACCCCAGTCACGAATCCATTGACGGTATGAGAGACCGTACCCCGTCACAAAACCGGCGGCGGCGCCGACATTATGGTCGCCTACTTTATTGAGGTCTGCATGGCCGGAGGTGGCACAGAGCAGAAACAGAAGTACAGATGACAATGTACGAAAGAGCGGCATGGTGACTCCCGAAAAGATTAAGATGGAATATGTTTCGACCTGCCCTACAGGTATATGAACCGGAACTGCCGTACATTCGCTCATTTTTATTATCGTTATTGCGCTATTGAGGATTAAAGTTCTATCCCGGAGATTTTCTTTATGAACAGAATCGAATCTCCTGAAAGGAATATAGCTCTGTCAGTGGGCTTCATTCCAGTTCTTTCCTATCCCGGCATCGACTCGCAGGGGGACGGATAATTCGTAGGCCGTGCTCATTGTGGCAACAACCCAATCGCGCAATTGAGTACCGTTTTCCTCTGGTGATTCAAAAACCAGTTCATCGTGCACCTGCAGGATCATTTTTGCTCCGGGAAAACGCTCATTGATTGAACGGTCGATGTTGATCATCGCTATTTTAATGATATCGGCGGCGGTTCCCTGAACAGGTGTATTGATCGCCGTACGCTCCGCCGCTTCACGAACCATCCGGTTCGCGGTGGCTATATCCGGAAGATACCGCCTTCTGCCAAGAAGTGTTTCCGTATAGCCGTGGTTGCGGGCCGATTCGATCGTTGTTTCCATATACCGCTTGATAGTCGGAAACTGCATGAAATAGGTTTCGATGAAAGATCTTGCCTCGTTGAACGATATGCCTAGTTGTCGCGCAAGATTGATGGGACCCATACCGTACATAAGTCCGAAATTGATGGTTTTCGCCGCGCGCCGCATTTCCGGGGTAACCATTTCCGGAAAGATGCCGTAGATTGCCGAGGCGGTTTGCGTGTGAATATCACGATCCTCCTTAAATGCCTGCTTGAGCAGGGGATCGTCGGACAGGTGCGCCAGAATACGCAGTTCGATCTGGGAATAGTCGGCACTTATAAGCACCTTGCCGTCGGCGGGAATGAACGCGTTGCGGATCCGTCTGCCGTCATCGCTGCGGATGGGGATGTTCTGAAGGTTGGGATCGGTGCTTGACAGGCGGCCTGTTGCGGCGATGGTCTGATTGAAGGTGGTATGCACTCGTCCGCTTGCCGGTGCGATCTGAGCCGGAAGTGCATCAATATAGGTTGAAAGCAGCTTCTGAAGCTCGCGGTAGTCGAGAATTTTGCGGGCAATCGGATAGTCCGTGGCGAGTTTTTCGAGTATCTCCACGCCGGTGGCATGGGCGCCGGTTTTGGTTTTTTTTGGTGCGGGCAGATGGAGACGGTCGAAAAGCACTTCTCCGATCTGTTTGGGAGAGTTGATGTTGAACTCCTCTCCTGCAAGTTCATAAAGCTCGTCGGCAATCAGGGCAAGCCGTTTTCCGTATTCATTACTGAGCGAGTGAAGATACACTTCGTCAATACGGGCACCGGCCTGCTCCAATCGGGTGAGGACCGGGATAAGGGGCAACTCAATCGATTCAAATAACCGGTGAACATTTTTTTCAAACAACATCGGACGCAATTTTTTCTCTAGCGCAATCAACGACCGTGCATGCGCACAGAGAAGAGGCGCCGCTTCGGCGACGGGAACTTCGGCGGGAAGGCGTTTCTGCCTCCCGCTGCCGAGAAGTGATACAACGGGATAGATGGTCCGCATCAGCCACTCATCAAACAGCGTTGCACAATCATAGTCACGTTTTCCCGGATCGAGAAGATAGGCGGCAATCATCGGATCAAACGCGGCACCTTTCAATACAACGCCATATTGCAGTATATGATGAAATTCCTGCTTACAGTTATGACAGATAATTTTGACATCGGGATAATCCGCCACCGCAAGAAAAAAATCACCAATCGCATCGACGGGAAGGTTGACGGCCTCGTCCGGATGATGCAGCGGCAGGTAATACCCTTCGGATTCATTCACTGCAATTGAGAATCCGACCGGTGGCGTATGAATGGGAGCCACTCCCGATGAAAATGAGAGAAGGGTAAATGATTTTTGAGTAACTATTTTTTCGAGAAGTGTCGACAGCTCTTCAACCGAGCCTATGACGGTATCGGCAGTGGGGGAGATGGCAGTGGCCGCCTCGACACGGGATAGCAGTGGACTTCTGAGCAGCGACCGGCACTCCATCTCTCGCAAAAGACTGCTGCAGGCATCGGTGTCTATCGGCTGTCGGGCGAGTTCATCGAGGGTGAATGCCGGCGGAGTATCGGTTTTGAGCGTTACGAGTTGTTTGCTGAGAATGAGCTGCTCACGGTTATCATCAATTTTCATCCGCAACTTCGGATTTCTGATCACGGTGGTATCCGCAAGCAGTTCATCGACTCCCGCCACCTGGCTGAGAATCTTCGAGGCGGTTTTAGGGCCGACTCCGGGAACTCCCGGGATGTTGTCTGATGAATCGCCGACCAGTGCAAGATAATCAATGATCTTTTCGGGGCCGACGCCCATTTTATCCTTTACCTGTTCAGCGCCGAAGGGGCTGAGCGTACCGCCGCCTTCGGGCATGAGCATGGTCACTCTCGGACCGATAAGCTGCATCAGATCCTTGTCGCGGGTCACCAGAAACACCTCAAATCCGTTGTCAACCGCCTGGAGCGTGGTTGAGGCGATAAGATCATCGGCTTCGAGTCCCTGCTGAATAATGGTGGGGATATTGCAACTGTCAATAAATCGGCGGATTATCGGAATCTGGCTGTGTAGTTCCTCGGGCATCTCCTCGCGATTCGCCTTGTATTTGTCGTACATCAGGTGTCGAAAAGTCGGTTTCGGAGCGTCCATCACCACCGCAACGTACGGACAGTCGTAGGTTTCAAGCAGTCGCAGAAGGTACCCGGCAAAACCGTAAATCGCACCGGTAGGCTGCCCTGCCGCGTTGGTAAGCGGGTTTTTCATGAGGGCGAAATAAGCGCGATAAATGAGGGCGTAACCGTCGATCAGATAGAGCTGTTTTTTTTGCATGGTTTTTCCGGTTGGTTGTTTCGGGGAATGGCTCTCGTTTCCGGGACAGGATTGCCATTTCCGGAATTCTTCTATGAAAATACGTTACCGGTTGACCTGAAGACAGGGTTTGTACCATGATTGTGCGCCCTTACGACCAGTATCGGAGCTCCCGCTATGAACGGAAAGCTGCCACACGATGTATTTTTAAGAACGGGATATTCCTTTGCAACTATTAAAGTACTCATAGAACGGTTGTTATGACACTGCAGATCATCCTTGCCATCGCTGAAATATTCGGTCTGTTTATGATCGGTGCCATCGCCCGTAAATTGGGATACATCACCGATTCCGAAATAACACGGTGGTCGTGTCTGGTTATGGACTTTCTCATGCCGCCCTTCATGTTTGTATCGATAGTAAAGGGATTCAACGCCGATCGGTTGCAAGAACTCTGGGTGCTGCCGGCGGTCGGTATCGGGATGGTACTGTTTTTCACCCTTGCCGGATATTTCCTGCGTTTCGGATTGCGGTCCGATGATCCGGATATGCGGCGGACGTTTCTCCACCTGTGCGCGGTCAACAACTCAACGTTTCTGCCGACGATCATTTTGCGCAATTTGTGGGGAGAAGCCTTGCTCTCGAATCTCTTTCTGCTCTATTTAGGCGGTGCGGTGGGGGTATGGAGTTTCGGGGTAGGGATGCTCGGGGGGGCATCGTTCAAACAGACTCTGCGTAATATTCTCACTCCCACGCTTATTGCCATTTTCTGCGCGGTAGCGGTTGCAGCTACAGGCACCAGAGAGTTCCTCCCGGGGTTGCTCATGAACATTCTCGGACGGGTCGGTTCGATTGCCGTTCCCCTCATGCTGATTCTTACAGGTGCATCACTTGCACATCGCGGTATTGTCAGATTTACCTGGCAGAACCTGTATATCGCCGTGGTGCGGATTATTATATTGCCCCTGCTGACAATTCCAATCCTTTGGCTGTTGCATCTGCCTGAGGACATTTACGCCGTAGCAGTGATCGTTGCTCTTATGCCCTCGGCTATATCGTCGGTGATCATGACGCGACGTTTCGGCGGGAATTCCGACTATGCAGCAACCACCGCGCTGATAACCACGACATGCTGCATGATTACCGCACCGCTCGGTGTATGGCTCTTTTTCGGGAGATAACGGAGGGAGGTTTTTTATGATTGATCTTACCCGGTTTGTATTCTGTCCCCGTTGCGGTGTGACGGATATTGAAGTGTACCATCAGAAAGGGATGCGGTGTTCCGAGTGCGGATATATCTACTACCACAATACCGCCGCGGCCGTGGGCGCTATAATCGAACACGGCGATGGAGTCCTGCTGACCGTAAGAGCGCATGATCCGCAGAAGGGAAAATATGAGCTGCCGGGCGGATTTGTTGATTATTCGGAAACACTGGAGGAGGCGCTGGTAAGGGAAATCCGCGAAGAGTTGGGGATTGACGTGACGGACCTCCGGTATTTCGGTTCATTCCCGAATACCTATACGTTCAAACGGGTAATGTACCATACCACCGATACCTTTTTTGTTTGTCGTTGCAATGAACCGGAACCGGTGGTCACGCTGAGTGAGGAGATCGAGCGCTACGAAGTGGTTGCCGCTGATCAGCTGCCGCTTGACCGGTTGGCATTCGATTCAATGACAAATATACTGCGGGAATATACACGGAAGCATTCGTCAGGTGTTTAAACAGTCGGCCAGTTTCCTTGCCATATGGTTCCAGTCGAAACCGCGTGCCCGTTCAAGTGCCGCTTTTTCCATGGTCGCTCGCAGCTCCTTGTCTGTCAGGAGGCTGACCGCTTTCCGGTGAAAATCATCGGGGTCGTCGGGGGAATACAGAAGTCCGGTGGTACCGTCGGAAACCGAATCACGCAGGCCGGGGACGTTGCTCGAGAGCGATACCGTACCGCAGAGGTTCGCCTCGATGTTGTTGATCCCCCATCCCTCCTTGGCCGAAGGGTTGACAAACAGCGATGCTCTGCTGAGTAGATCCCGTTTCTCTTCTTCACTGATTCTTCCTAAAAATTTCACCTGTTCAGCGACATTGCACTGTGCGGCGATGTGTTGCAGCGCTGAAAGGTATTCCCCCGCTCCACCGATCTCCAGTGTGCACCCGGGTATTGCCTCTCGGAGTCGCGCAAGGGCTCTGATGACAAACTGCGTATTCTTGTACTTCATAAGGCGGCCCATGAAAGCGAGAACCGGCGGGTCGGATTTCGGCAGGGTGGGCGAATAAAAAGAACTGTCGATACCCGGTTCAACAATGCCGATGCGGTCTCGTGATACCGGAAAACGTTCGATTTCCTGGGCAGTGCTTTCCGATATGGCAATGAACCGTTCTTTCCGATAGAAAACCGGTACCAGTTTTTCCATGCAGAATACATACAGTGCGGCGGGAAACAGTGTTTCACGGAAAATTTCTTTGCCGAAAAAGTGCATGACGAGATGAAGACGGTTGCTCCTGAGATACAGGGGTGTAAAAAAAGGGACCTTATTGAGATCTTCGATAATCAGGTCGTACTTGTTTTTATTTCTGATGAGATACGGTATAATTTCGTAATTGAAAAGCCACTTGCCACCGCGGCGGAGTACCTTAATACCGTCGATAACCTCACTGTGGGGTGCACCGGGAAAATGGTGTGAAAGAACGGTAATGTCGAATTCCGTTCCCGGCAGCCGACGGAATAGTTCATGATAGTAAATTTCAGCGCCACCCGCTTCGGGATTTTTTATATCGCGCCAGTTGATAAGAAGAATTTTCTTCATGTATAAGAAACTATTTCGCTGCGGTACGCTGAATCGTGTACTGTTTTTTAAAAAACGTATTCCGCGGATGCAGTCATTGGCCCGGATTTTCCGGCGCCGCCTGTGGGACTGAATTGGTTGCGCTAAATATACCTCATTTTACGCGGTCGCGGTACTTTAGCGGTTCAGCAGAGTTTCATGAGCGCGTCTTCAAGGGTTGCGGTATAGGTTTCGGTATTGCAGAGTCGCGAGTTGAGCACCTGATCACGAAGTTGCAGCCGCAGTACACTGAGTTCCCGGTGATTCCATGATCCCCTGATAATATATTCTTCAGGCGAACGGGCAACCCATGATTCCAGTCCCGCTGCCGTGAGTACGCTTGCCACCATGCGTCCAGCCGGGCGATCTCCATAAAGGGAAAGGACAGGCACTCCCATAATAAGTGATTCACAGGAGGTCGTATGACCGCTCCATGGTAACGTATCCAGTGCGATATCAATCTCGTTGTAAACCGTGAGGTGTCCTTCAGGAGGAATGTTGGTCTTAAAGATAATACGGGAGAGCGAAATGCCGTTTCGGGAAAAATATCCGGAAAGTCTTTTGATAACCGAAGCTGACAGGGTTGTGCGACAGAGCAGCAGCTGTGCATCGGGTATGGTGCGAAGCAGTTCACACCAGAGATTGATCACCGGTTCATTCAACCGGGCGGTAGTATGTAGTGAACCGAAGGTAATAAAACCGTTGTGCAATGCCGGTAGCGGCGTTACCGGTGGGAGATTTTCCGGCGGTTGCCAGCAGCAGAAACAGGGGGCGATGCGAAGTGGTATTTCAGTCGATCCGGTTTCTTCGGTTGGCGGATCGATCAACGGATCGGAAATGCGGTAGTCAATGGTCTCGAGTCCTCTGAGACCGGGATAGCCTATCCCGCCGATCTGTAGGGGAGCCGCCCGGCGGGAGAAAACCCCGAGCCGGTTGCCGCATAGGTGTCCGGCGGAATCGATCAATATATCGATGCCGTGCGATTGTATCAGATCGGTCAGCGTCGCATCATCGAGATGTTCGACGGTGCACCATTTATCGGCGAGCGTTTTAAACCGATCCGTTCGCCAGTCGTTCTCTATGGTCTGAGAATAGCAGTGAATGGTGAACCGGTTCCGGTCGTGATGGCGCAGGACGGGTTCGAGAAAAGAGGCTGCCGGGTGATTACGGAAATCGGGAGAGAGGTAGCCAATGGTCAATTTTCTCTCTGGGGTGCGTTGGCGCCTTGTCACCGTTGTCCGGTTTTCCTGCCGGAACCGCTCACCCCACGTGCTGTGTGCAGCTTCCAGGTCCCTCCGGGTGTGGCGGG
>JAFGHA010000121.1 GCA_016930275.1 Chitinispirillaceae bacterium | reverse complement strand
GTGCTGAAAAACATCCCCCTCGATCACCACTTCACCGATGCTATCGAAATCCTGCTGCAATGTAAAGGAAAGATCATCACGACCGGCATGGGGAAGGCCGGTATCATCGCCCATAAAATGGCTTCGACACTCTGTTCCACCGGAACCCCCGCGTCGTTTCTTCATCCCGGCGAAGCCGAACATGGCGATCTCGGCCTGCTCTCGGCGGGAGATGTGATCATCGCCTACTCCACAAGCGGAAAAACACGTGAGATCATCGAAATGCTGGAACTGGCCCATCATTTCGGTATCGATAAAATAATCGGCATCACATCGCACCCCGACTCCTCGATCAGAGACCTGAGCAACGTCGTTATCAATATGGGAATCATAGCCGAACCGTGCAGTCTGGGACTTACCCCCACGGCGAGCACTGCGGCCATGCTCGCACTCAGTGACGCGCTTGCGCTGGTACTGATGGAACATAAGGAGTTTACGCGGAAGGACTACGGACTGCGGCATCATGGCGGCTATCTGGGCGAAAAAGCCCGGGCACACGCCGAGTGACGTGACGGCTGGTTTCCGTACGGGTACCGGTACATACGACATATTCCGATCAACCCGATTCGAACCGTTTAAAACAATCATGAATCCGACTACAGGACAGACCACCGACTTTCTCATTATCGGCAGCGGTATTGCCGGTCTCTGCTATGCAATCGCTGCGTCGCGTTACGGCAGAGTACTTATGATCACTAAAAAACGCGACAGCGAATCGAACACCAACTATGCCCAGGGCGGTATCGCCTGCGTGATGGATCCGCTCGATTCGTACGAGAGCCATATCAACGATACGCTTGTCGCGGGATGCGGTCTCTGCCATGAGGATGCCGTCCGTCTGCTGGTGGAGGATGGCCCCGAGCGAATCAGCGAACTGCTCGAATGGGGCGTACAGTTTTCATGCGACCCGCATCGGCCCGGCACCGTGCTGCATCTCGGCAAGGAGGGCGGTCATTCCATCAACCGGATTGTTCACGCGAAAGATCTTACCGGGCGGGAAGTCGAGGAAACGCTCCTCGGAAAAGTGAAATCGATTCCATCGATAACACTGCTCGAACACCATTGCGCAATCGATCTTATCACCGACTATTACCTGCGGTATCCATCATCGAAACGGAACCTCTGTTACGGTGCCTACGTACTCGATACACTAAGCGGGGCGATTTATCCCGTCCGCTCCAGAATCACCTGTCTCGCGACCGGCGGCGCCGGGCGGATCTATCTGCACACCACCAATCCGGAAATCGCGACCGGTGACGGAGTCGCCATGGCCTACAGAGCCGGTGCGAAGATCGCCAATATGGAATTCATGCAGTTTCACCCCACCACGCTGTTTCACGAACAGGCCGATTCATTTCTCATCTCGGAGGCGCTCCGCGGTCACGGAGCGATACTCTGCAGAGCCGACGGGTCGACCTTCATGGAGGAGTACCATCCGCTTGCATCGCTCGCCCCTCGGGATATCGTGGCGAGGGCAATCGACACCGAAATGAAACGGTCGGGTGATCCGTGCGTATTTCTCGACATCAGACATTCACCGGCGGAGCAGACGATAGAGCACTTTCCGCACATATACCACCGCTGCCTTTCCTACGGTATCAATATCACCCGCGATCTCATTCCGGTGGTGCCGGCCGCCCACTATATGTGCGGCGGTGTTCTCGTCGATACCTTCGGTGCGTCGAGCATCGGCAATCTGTATGCCTGCGGCGAGGTCGCCTGTACCGGCGTCCACGGCGCCAACCGGCTCGCCTCGAACTCGCTGCTCGAAGCGCTGGTATTTTCCCGTCGTGCCGCGGATGCCGTCGGCAACCGTCTGCAGCACCTTGACGCGATCGTTTCGACACCGGTGCCTCCCTGGGATGACCACGGCACGACCGCAACTGAAGAGTGGATCCTTCTTTCGCACAATTTTCTCGAGATCCGATCGGTCATGTGGGATTACGTGGGAATTGTGCGGTCGAACCTCCGGCTCAAACGGGCCCTGCGACGCATCAATCTGCTTGAAAAAGAGATCGACGATTTCTATCACCGGACCCGGGTAACCGCACAGTTGCTTGACCTGCGCAATACGGTGCTCACCGCGAAGCTGATCATCATCAGCGCGCTCAGACGCAGAGAAAGCCGCGGTCTGCATTTCACCACCGATTATCCGCAACCGCAGGACCGTCACTGGATGCGTGACACCATCATCACCCGAACGAACCGGTCATGACACTCAGTCACCTGCTGATCATTCTCGCGCTTGCAGGCGCTACCGCATTCGTCCTCGTCACTTCACGAAACGCCTACCGGAAACGGTGGCAGACCATCCTCGCCGCGACCCTGCGTTCACTCTTCGGTATCGCGGTCATTATCGCGTTTCTGGAACCGGTGTTCACCGTCCGGCGTCTGCCGGAACACACCGGTGAAATTCCGGTACTCATCGACGCCTCGGAAAGCATGACACGATTCGACGCCGACTCGATCCTTGCGGTATTCCGGAATACCCTCGCGACGATCACCGGGTCGTCATCACGTCCGGTACGACAACCGCTATACATTCTGTTCGGTGATTCCGTTCGCTCCGCACCTTCCGGTGAATCCTTTACCGCTGCAGACCGGACTAGTTTCTTTCCGCGAACCGGCGAGCTTCCCCTGCGGCAATCGCCTCAGGAAATGATCATTGTATCGGATGCCAACTGGTCCAATCCGCAGACCGTCACCACCGGTTCCGAAGCGGTCGCCGTATGGTATCTGCCGCTCCGCGGGACCGGTTCCGCCGCGACCATCACCTGTACCCTTCCCGATTCGATCGTCACCCCCGTCGATACCCCCGCGATGGTGAACATTCCCTGTTCAGGGTTCGCCCGTACTGCCGCCGACATCCAACTCTCCATCAGCGATAACGATATCCCCGTAACCGCCGATTCGCAGACCATTCAGGCGGGGCCCTTCCATCACACCTTCGCACTGCGCCTGCCGGGGGTAAAGGCAGGCGTCTACCGGTACACCGTCACGGCAGTCAATTCCACCGATACTGTCGGTACGACACGGTTTCTTCTTCGTCATGCGGTACCCCGCTCATTTTCCTATGTGATCGTCGCCTCGGCACCATCACTCGATAACCGTTTTCTCCGCAGTGCCCTCGCCGGCAGAACCGATTTCACCGAAACCACTGCAAAAACCCGGCGCAGTGCCGACTGCCGCTTCATTTTCAGCCCGTCGGAAGCATCGGTCGCATCACGTTCGACACTCGACGTTTATCTCGGACGTTCTCCGGAAGCATCCACCGGAACCACGTTCCCCATTACGGACGGCAACGTGACGGTGAATACAACCCTGCACAATCCGTTCATGCGACTCCCGGTTGCGGATCTCCCCCCGGTGCGGGTGACGAAACCGGGAAAAGGGATAACGGTCACGACCGCATGGATAACGGCAACCGCCGACCGCGATTCGTTTCCGCTGGTATTCAAAGGCATTTACAACAACCGTTCAATCATCGGTTGCGGTTTTCAGGAATTCTGGAAGTGGGATTTTCTGCCGCTGGCACACACCGCCACGGGCGAAGCCGATATATTCCGGTTCACCCGGTGTTGTATCGATGCCGCGGCAGCGACACTCCGTGAACTGCGTGCCGATACGCTTCTGGTCTACCCGGCCGGTCAACCATCCGCCCACCGGCCGCTTCGACTGTCCGTCGTACTTCCCTCGATTGCCACTCCCGAGTTGAAGTCCGTTGCACTTTCTCTCAAACTGCGCACAGCGGACAGTACACCGATACTCGATACCGTCGTCGGAATCGTCGCGACGGGAAGTATGCTGCATGAAGTCAGGCTGCCGGCGGTCGATACCGGCAGATATACGCTCAGCAGTACACTGTCGGGAATTTCCCGCGGTTACGCCTCCGCTATAACCTTCCCGGTGCAGCAGGAAGACGCCGAGCGCCGGGTAACCGCCCAGAACGAAGCACTCCTCCGTGAAATGGGACAACCGTTTTCGCCCTCAGATACGGCACTCCTCACCCGGTTGTTTACCGATGCAGGCAGCTTTCAGGACCGGGAACCCTCAATCGAAAAACTGCCGGTCAGACGTTCCTGGTGGCTGCTGGCGCTACTACTGTTTTCTCTCGGAGGTGAGTGGCTTCTCAGAAGAGTAACGAAGCTGGATTGAATTGTAACGGGAACAGGGAGCATTGCATACACCCACGTTATTTCCGAATTTCCGAAACGGATTTATTCTTCAACACGTTTATGTACGGTGACCCCGTACCATTATCCGGAGATATGCCCTGCTTGTTTCCCCTCATCACCCGGAGGAACCGGGAACCTCATCCTCAACTCCACCACCGCAGCGGACATCTTCCCCTCCAAACCATCCCGCAAGTTCCGGTTCGGCCCGTCAGCAGGCTTCCTGCTTGTCACCCCGTCACTCTTCACCGCACTTTCTCTGAACAACGGCATCAACATCATGGAGCGTAATTCCGGGTGCAGGCCATACCTGCCGGAAGCATGAAGGTGAAATAATTTCGAGGGTACTCGATTTTCTTGATGCGCCGTCACCACCGTCTCCGCACCTTAGTATTTTATCCACGGTGACATTTCTCTTTCACTTGAAGCACGGAACTCAATGGCCGCGTATACCGGTACTACCATCCTGCTCCTCGGCCCCACCGGCAGCGGCAAAACACCTCTGGGAGATGCGCTCGCCGCCGCCGGTTGCAATGGTCGTAAAACGGCGCATTTTGATTTCGGTGCTCAACTGCGGACTGCAGTGGAGCAACCACAGCGGTATCCGCTGCTGACCCCGGCGAATATCACGCTTCTCGAACGGAAGCTGTGTGAGAACGCGCTGCTCGAGGACAGTGATTTCTACATCGCCGAAAGAATTCTCGGTTCATTCATTACCACCGGCAACCTCGGTGAGAGCGACTATCTTCTCCTCAACGGTCTACCCCGGCATACCGGACAGGCCGAAGCGCTTGAACCGCTGCTCTCCGTAACGCTGGTTATCCATCTCGAGTGCACCCCCGAGGTGGTACTGGATCGTATCCGGTCCAACGCGGGAGGTGACCGTACACTGCGCAATGACGATTCCACCGGTGAAGTGGAACGGAAACTTGACACATTCAGACAACGTACACTGCCGCTTCTTGAATATTATACAAAACGGAATGTCCCGGTTCGTCACATCACCGTAGAAACCGGGATGAGTATCCGTGAAATGATGATGCAGACGGGACTGTTCTGAAATGCCGTTGCGCAGTAACGTGCCGACAGAAGGTTTCTATTTTTGTCCCGCCGGGCGGAGATGTCGACAGGGCGGTGTATGAAAGGTTCTCCACCAGTGACAGGGAGGTGCATAGTGCGGATTAAAGCGGTACTGTTTGATCTGGGCGGTGTACTGGTCGAACTTACCGGCGTGCCGAGGATGATGGAGCTGACCGGTAACCGCTTCACGGTTCCTGAACTCTGGAAACGGTGGCTCAACTCCCCCGTGATCCGCCGTTATGAAACCGGCAGGATGTCCACCGGGGAGTTCGGGATAGCGATCGTGAAAGAGTTTTCGATGGATATCGACCCGCGGCAGTATGTGAAGGAATTCACCGCATGGCCGGCGGGAAAGTTTTCGGGTGTCAACGAACTGCTCGGGTGGTTGAAGGAGCAGGTGGTCCTTGCCAGTCTCAGCAACACCAACGATGTCCACTGGAAACGAGTCGTCGAAGAGATGGATTTCATACACCTGTTCGACTACAATTTTCCTTCACACGAAACGGGATTGCTCAAGCCCGACCTCGAAGCCTATCTTCACGTTGCGGAGTCGATCGGTCTGTCGCCGGAGGAGATTCTCTTTTTTGACGACAATGAGATCAATGTCCGGGGGGCGGAGAAAGCCGGGATGAAAGCGGTGCGGGCGGCGGGAATCGATGAGGTTACAGCGTATTGCAGACGAAGAACGTGGCGTGACTGATATCCATGGTTGTTTATTGTAAAGTGTGGTATTCTACAGAACGGTGACATCTTCAATCCGTCGGATGTGCGTATTTAAAACAATATAGCTCATCCTGAAGAGAGAAGACCAACGGATTCGTGCGCAGGGTTGCTGGAACATCAGTCACAATACTTGTATTTTTTACTCCAGGATACCTATTTTTTTTGAAAACCCGGATCGGGGTGTCGACAGGTATATACTTCCGGGTCGATTGATGTTCCCCGTCAGGCGATACCTACCAAACGCTCACGTACGGTGAAAGGGAGAATACAACGGTCCGTAAAGTATACCTCAACACCTTTCAGCTGGAGGTCAAAATGAAAAAACGGTTTCTGCTCCTGAGTACATTTACTGCCGCTATTTCTGTTCTCGTTCTTGCAGGCTGCAGCGGTAAACCCAAGCTTGATGTTAAAAAAGATCATCCTGCCGTAATGGAACGGACGGATGAAAAGGCGGCGGAAACATCGCCCGCAATGGAACCATCCGATTCCGGCAAGCCCAAAGATCATCCTGCGCATTGAAAGGTTACCGGATTTTTCGGTTATGTCCCGGACCGTACAGTTTTCATAAAAACATAGACCTGTAGTGTTGTAATAGCAGGCCTTCCTCAGCTATTTTCACATGGGTAAATCCATTGATTTTTATACAAGGGATGTTTATGATTGAAAAGAATAACTGTTCCATTATTATGAACCCGATCTTTATTAACTCGGTATGCATTTTCTTACTTATACTTTTCATGAATAGCTGCAAACCGGAGAATGAGAGTAACGCCACCGAAACCGAAAAACCTTATGTACCGACTATTGTCACCGGTGAGATCAAGGACGGTATCGAGAAACATATCGCGCGTGAAGTTGAGCGGGGAAAGGGTTTTTTCAGGGTTTCCTTTGAGGGCCGTGAGCTCAAGCTCAAACTGGTTCGTGTTCATGTGGAGTACCTCGCTTCACTGGCACCGGAGCGTCATTTTGCCTGCGTCGATATGGTAAGTTCGGATGGACAATTTTATGATATAGATTTCTTCCTCAAGGGATTTGCCGGAGATCTGACCGTTACCGAAACAACGGTACACAAGCTCAACGGAATACCTTATTATTTGTGGAAGCGGAACGAGAAGAAAGTCTGGGTTCGAACTCCCGTTGACGGTGCCTCCGACGATCTTCTCGGCGTGCTTACCGGTCATGATGCTTTCGAATTCAGATACCAGGCGACACTTCCTGCTATTTCCGGTCCCGCCCGTTGCTGGCTGCCCCTGGCGGACTCAGATCCTTTTCAGAAGGTGAAAGTCAGATCGATCAGTGTTCCCGTCAAGCAACAGGTTCTGACCGACAGTGCCGAGGGTAATCGCATACTTTTTCTGGAACTGGGACCTGAGCATAGTGGAAAGCAGATTGAAATCATCTATGATGTGGAGCGTCTTGAGAAAAGCGCCTATACGGATGATCCCGAAAAAGCGGAAAAATATCTCCAGCCTGATCGTATGATTCCTTCGAACGAGAAAATCAAAGCCGAAGCGGAAAAAGCGGTTAACGGCAAAAATGGAGAACTGATGCGTGCGCGGGCACTTTATGACCATGTCATGGATCAGATGCGTTACAAGAAGTTTGGCGACAGCTGGGGTCAGGGTGACGCGGTGTATGCCTGCAATGTGCGCTACGGTAATTGCACCGATTATCACAGCTATTTTATCGGCCTGGCAAGGGCTGTCGGTATTCCCGCGCGATTCGCAATCGGTGTTGCAATTCCCTCAGAACGTGATGATGGCGGTACCGACGGGTATCACTGCTGGGCTGAATTTTATGCGGAGGGCAAGTGGTGGCCTGTGGACATCAGCGAAGCTGATAAATTCTCCGCACTCAGCATGTACTTTTTCGGACATCACCCGGCGAACCGTTTTGAGTTCACGCACGGACGGGATCTCATACTCGATCCGGGACCGGTTTCAGGGCCGATCAATTTCCTGGCCTATCCTTTACTGGAAATAGAAGATACACCGGCGAAAGTCAAAACACTGTTTTTATTTCGACGTACCACCTGCGATTCAAAAAACAATAGTCAGTAAAAATCAGTGAGGCGATCTCGGGGTCGGAATCGGCCTCGGTATCGGAATCGTCTTTAATTCCAGTCGTTTTCGATCCCCGGTTCCGACTCCGAAAGCGGAGTATATATGCGATGTTGGTTGTCTGTTGTTAATTGGGCATCGGCATACCAGAAGTGCGTCAGCATTTGGTAAAAACCCATAGGCCGAAAGCCTGAGCTGGTATGCCCTGTAGTAGCTGTTTACTCAACGTTTCTATTTATTTTTGCGGGATATCCACTTAAATCCACCAGTTGAAGTTAATTGAAAAATGATTCCAGTAAGCACTGAAGGCGCGAAACATACTAGCCCGGGCTGGTATGCTGTGCGCTTTCAGCGCTCCATGGTCTAATTCGGTGTATTTAAATGGATAC
>JAFGHA010000120.1 GCA_016930275.1 Chitinispirillaceae bacterium | reverse complement strand
GTTCCGCTTTCACCGGTAATCAGCACCGGAGCATCGACTTTCGCAATTCGTCGAGCCAGCTCCACCACTTGCCGCATCGCGAGACTTATGGCGATAATTCCAAGCGACTCGTCAACACTGGGAGCGATATGAATCAGTGCCTGATGATGTGCCCGAAGCTTTTCTTCAGAGGCTTTCAACGTTTTTATGATCATTGCCAGCGAAATATCCAGACATTCCGTGAGGTCCTTCGAATCGTAGAATATCAGATCCCCGGCATTTTTCTCGCCCCACTCTTTACGTGTATGCCCGACGAAATGGCACGCCGCGTGCCCCTGAGCCAGACAGCGGTCCTCAAGAACATAGATCTCGGTTCCCGCGATATAACTTCTGTATCCACTCATAAAGCCGCAGATAGTCCAACAAACGGTGTTGTCGGAGTGACTGAACAACGCCAGATGCTGCTCCGCTTCGTACGAAGCAAGGAGCGTCATTCCCGATGATGCGAGCGGATCATCACTTCCCGGATGAATTGCAAAAAATCCTCCTAGTACAAGTATCCTGGGACCGGCGCGATACCATTCCTCACGATTCCACCTGAACTCCTTCTTCAGGGCCTCCGCCATACGCCAGCCGTGTGCAAATCCGAACCGGGTCAGTATGGCACGTGCTGCGTTCAGGCCGAAGTCCTTTACAATCTGCTGCCGCAACAAACCCATCGCCACCGCATCGAGCAGAAGTGCACGCTGCCCGGCAAAACGTATACCCCCTCCCTCCGGATCCAGCTCGAGGAGCTCCTTATGATTCAAATCTTCCACATGCATGAATCATCCCCTCCCTTTTTACGAACTGTTATCGCATCATTCTGATTGAGTGCTGTTAGGAAAAATAGGTCGCAACCGCTGCAACTCCTACAACCACGGAATAAATCATGGTGGCGTGAAAATTGCTTATTTACCGCTATGCGGCACAACGCCAGTTCAGGGTTCAACGAAAGGATTGCAGTATGCAAACTTTTACCGCCATTGCAGCAATCGGCATATTGGCTTTTACTGCCAGTGAGGAAAACTCGCCCGTCAAAAACGTGGCCGATCCCTTAATGAGCTTTGAGTCCAGACACCTGTCCATAGCTCAATGCGACAGCATGAATTTCATTGCCGGTCGGGAATTGAAATGGAATACCCAAGATAATACGTTTTCAGACACTGTTGCTCACGCTGCTTCGGCCATCCACAAGCATAAATCACCCAAAACTGAAAAACAGCCCGCCTGGATATCCGAAATTCTGGAAAAGGGAGAAGCATACCAGGCCGGAAGAAAACAAAAAATGGGATCCAATAAAACCAGAATGTCCGAATATTCACCGACAGAATTGAGCATTGCGAAAAGCATGCATTTGAATCCCTGGGATATTGACAGAAAACAGTTAAGACGCTGGGGAAAGGAAACTGATATGATACTGTCGGGGAAGTGAGGCTCTCTGGTTACGCCTGTTTCCCGTTTCGACTACACCCCCGGACGGCCCATGGTGTAGAGAAACCGGTAATGTGCAGCAAGCCCCGCCAAATACGAGCAGCGTTCGGTATGCGGTATGCCGAACTCCCCGCAAATGGCATTGATTACCGCGGCAATCCGTCTGTAATGAATATGACAGATTCCGGGAAAAAGATGGTGTTCCCGCCAAAGTGAAACGGCTGTCCATCGTTTTGATCGTATCCTAATAAAATATACATGACAACGGCATAAGCCGGACACGAACGAGCGGAGAGTTACCCTGGCCCGTTAATTGCGTAACATACCAAAACAGGACACGCGGAATACACCGTAGAGTCGTCACTTTGAAAAAAGGACGTGAAATGAAAAAGGAAACTATACTTACGGCAACCGGAAGGCTTTACGCCGAAGCCTATGGAAAACACTACGAAGCGGGAGATCTGTACGGTGCCCTCATGCTGTATAGCAAAATCGTAGACGAATATCCGGAAGCCGGCGAAGCGACGAATTCCCGTTCGCAGATTCAGAACATCGTTCATAAAGTGGTTCCCGGAGAGGTACTCTACACCGCTCAATTGAAACTGGCTGTGGAGTATTTAGATCCTGATACCCTACCGGACCATCGATCGACAAAAAACGCGATACCGGCACCGGAACTTTCCATATCATAACGAAATTCCGGTGCGGACCGTTCTGATTGTCCGTGAAAATCAGTTCAACAGTACGGACTGCGCCCGTAAGAATCAGCCTGCCCGATAGTGAAACCAAGAGGATCCTAAGCCGGCTTCGCCGGAGAGGCCAGAAGCCAGAGGCCAGTTAAATCAACACCTTAACTTATACATCTTTGCTACGACAAAGCGTAGATGTTACATTGAAAGATTCTAAAATGATCGTTCAACGAAAAAGCACCGAACGCAGGCATATTAAAAGCGGTACATGCGACATGTGGCTCACTTTCTATCCGGAGGAAAATGCGGACGCGGTCGGTGATAGCTTCGGTACGATCGCCGTTTTCAATGAATTTATGCTGCCGTTACATGAATCCGTCGTGTCCGAGCTTGTTCGAGAAACCGAGCTGGTCACGTACGTGCACAAAGGTGCGCTGGCACTGGAAAACCAGGCGGGGTACTCCAGAGTAGTTACCGCGGGAGAGTTTCAGTGCATGACCGTCATCCGTGTCGGCAAGGAGCGGGTAACCAGTGCTTCAACTGCCGATACCACGCATTTTTTTCTTATCTACCTGCGTTTGACGTCTCAGCCGACCGGAATCGTGAGTAACGAGGAACCGGTGCGCATCACCTCTGCACAGCGTCGTAATGTCCTGTGTCCGGTCATGACACCGAATACCAGGAAAACACTCCACAGTACTTCGGATGCCCGGCTTTACTCAAGTATACTTGATCCAGGGCGACATATCGTCCATGAACTGACACCCGGTCGTAAAGCATGGCTCCATATCGTGTACGGTACGGTGACGGCCAACGAAGTGGATCTTTCCACAGGTGACGGCATGGGTATAACCGATGAACCCGGGGTTTCCATTACCGTAATAAAAACGACAGAACTTTTACTGGTGGATACGTTGCCGCAGTAAGGACCAGCACCGACAGAATTGATTGGAGTAATTGACATAAAAGTAGTCGGATCCGATAACAACCATGTAACTGCAGGACCGTCTGTTGGTCAGGATTTTCCCCGCGACGGGAAATACGTCACACTCACTTTTCCGGTAGCGCGGTTCAACCAGCTTTCCTGGAAAAAGCTGGTTGCCGAACGGGATATCAGCTTCAGAACATTCTACTCATACACCAGAATACTGTATCGTGTTCTGAGAAGCATCCGGTACCGGATGAATCCGGCAGTTGTACTGATAAGTAATTGTATCATCCGCGTTAACACGGGACATCTCGACCACCGTGCCTATGCAGGTTTCAACCTGACGATGGATCGTGCGGAAAACGGTGCCCGTGCAGTGGTCGTAAAATCGGTACACCGGGAACATGCGGCCGATGCGCATACGGACTACTCACGGCAAACCAATCTGATGCACGGATCAATCGGGATTATGCAATAGCATTGAATGCTGGTGGAAAGAAGAACCTTCTTTTCAACCTTTACCTCGGCACATAGTATCCATGGAAACCCGATTTCATCGGGCTGTTCGGTAGAGCTCCGTTATTTTTGGGGTTTCTTTCGAGATTCAACCTTCCATTTGTTGTCATAGGGAACCGACTGAACGGTATCCTGCATGTCATAGTTGCCGGACTTTACTTCCACAATCAAAACATGGGTTTCCGTTGTTCCGATATTCTCCCCGGTATGTATTTGATCTTTCATCCACATCACATCGCCCTTCTTGAATTCTCTTTCAATTTGTTTCCCGTCCCCGAAGGTCAGCCTCCTTTTAAATGAGTCGAGAGCATAGAGAACAAAATCCGGATGGTGATGCCGATTCGTTTTCTCACCGGGATTATCCGTGTATTCCAACACCCGCACATTATCATTCTCAAGAATAGCCTTGTATTTGTCTCCATCGGTAAAAACGGGATCTTGAGCGTGGCCGGAAAGGACCCAAAGTACACAGATGCTGATAAACGCAACAAATCTGCTCATAATACCTCCATTGTTAACTGTTGCTGAATCACTGAAATTCATTACCATTTTTTATCCGGTACAATCTTTTTCAGGGTGTTCCTCCCCGTTGTTCAAGCCACTCCAGCATTGCGTTTACACTGCTTTCGGCAAGACAGATACTGGTATCCGCAGCACCGTAATAAAAACGTATCGAATCACCGTCGGGAGCAATCGTATACCCGCACGGAAAGACGACATTGCCGACATCTCCCTGACGTTCGTACGGTTCTTCGGGCCCGAACACCCATTCATCGCCCCGTTTGAGACACTTTTCAGGGGTTTGCAGATCGAAGAGCGCCAGTCCGAGCCGGTACATGCACCCTGCAGCGGATATCTTTACTCCATGATACACAACAAGCCAGCCTGCGGGAGTTGCTATGGGCGGCGGAGAGAGACCAATCTTATTCGCATCCCACCACGAACCGAGCCGGGCTTCGAGCATAAGCCGGTGGCTGCCCCAGTGCCGCAGATCAGAAGAGTAGGAAATCCAGATATTCGCTTTGTGTCCGCTCACCGGCCGGTGGATAAGCGCCCAGTGCGAGCCGATTCTGCAGGAAAGAAGTGCCGCATCCTTATCATCGGACGACAGTATCTCGCCGAACCGTTCAAAGGTTCGGAAATCTTCGGTAAACGCCAGTGATACGGCCGGTCCGTCAGGACTGTAGGAGGTATAGACAACAGCGAATTTACCCAGTTCCTCTAACCGGGTGATCCGCGGATCCTCAATTCCCCACAGTTCCTCGGGATAGGTTTCCGGGTCGGGATACAGTGTCGGACGCAAATCGATTTTCCAGCTGTCCACCCCGTTGACGGATCGTGCCGCACACAGATGTGAATGTCCGCGACGGTCTTCCACCCGGCATAAAAGCAATGTAGTACCGTCGGGAAGCAGTGTCGCACCGGGATTGAAAACGCTGTTCACCTGATACGGCCAATCCGCCGCGGTCAGAATGGGATTACGCTTGTAACGTCGAAACAGTTCGAAATGTTGATTACCGATAATGGTTATCCCCCGTTAGGTTGAATATTTTCAGCCAGACGCAACTCCATAAGTGCCTGTAGAAAAGCGAGCGTCGATTCCGCACCCTGGTTTTCATTCGGTCGGTCGGGATGCAGCCCGTCCCGGCAGCCGCCGGTTGTCGGATCATACAACGGAAGGTTCAGGTCATTTCTTCCCAGAAACCACTCGAAGGCACGCCGAGCCTCTTTATGCCACTTTTTATCGCCTGAAATTCTATACGCTTCCAGACAGGCCGAAACCATTGTCTGTGCCTCGACCGGCTGCTGGTCAAATCGGGCCCGTTCACTGCCTTTTTTATAAAATCCGTTCGATCCGACGGGAACGAAATGCCCGCCTTCGGCACCATCGCGCTGGAGATCCGTAAGCCAGCGGAGAGATTCGAAACCCTCATTCATCATATCGGTATCGGGTATCCAGTGGCCCGACATGATCATCGCCTGCGAAAGCGCGGCATTGCAGTACGTGAGGCTGCCTTCATACCACCGCCACTCACTGGTGCGATTGCCGTTGTACATGGTCCGGAGGCGTTCAGCCAGTTCCTCACGCACCTGATTCGCCTTGCGGTCACCGTCAAAACGGCGCAGATATTCATGAATACCGATAAGAGTGAACGCCCAGGCCCGGGGGCTGGTGGTGGAGATAATCGACGGCAGCGCTTTTTCGAACAACCAACCCGCCATGTTATGCAGCTTGGAGGACGTCGATCGGCCGAGCACCGTTCCCAGCGACCACAGTGTCCTGCCGTGGCAGTCGTCGGATGTCCCGCAGTCAAGCCAGTTACGCCGATAATCCATAAAGTTGCGGAAACGTCCGTTTTCCGTATTGAAAGCATACCAGACAAAGGCAAGATAGCGTGACGCAAGATCGAATACCGCACCATTCCCGCCGGTCGCTTCAAGAAGTACGCTTACCATGAGCGCACGGGCATTGTCGTCGGTGGTATACCCCTCATGATAATTGGGTATGGTGAATACGGCATGCTGCAGCATACCGGTCTCGTCGGTCAATCGGTGCAGATGATTGAGTTTGAGCGGTGGAAGTTCGCCCAGACTTTTATCGAGCGCCTTTGCCGTAAACCCCGGAATAGTAAAATTCCGGCGTTCGGCCCGCGCCCGTCTGAAGGTTTCATGGTATCGTTCCACCACCCGGGGCCAGATCATCGATCGTCCATGCAGATACGCCCTCTTGCGCATGGCGTGACGTTCTGCCTCGTTGTCGAGCAGCATGTTCACCCGCCTGGCCAATTCAGCGAAGTCACCGAACGGTACGATAACCCCCCGCCCTTCGTCAAGCATTTCCTGTGCATACCAGTAGGGTGTCGATACTACCGCCTTTCCCGCACCGAGCGTATAAGCCAGCGTTCCGGAAGTGATCTGTGCAGCGTTGAGATAAGGGGTGATATAAATATCGGCGGCACCGATGAATTCGTTGAGTTCTTCCAGACTGACGAAACGGTTGTAGAACACCACCTGTCCCTCCACCCCGTTCTCCTGTGCCAGCCACTGCAGCGACAACCGGTACGATTCACCGTCGTTGTGCAGAACGTGCGGATGGGTGGCACCGAGTACGATGTACACCACGTTCGGATGGCCGGCAAGAATGGCGGGAAGAGCCTTGATGACGTTTTCGATCCCCTTGTTGGCGGAAAGCAGCCCGAAGCTCAGCATCAGGATTTTCCCTTCGACGCCGAAGAGGTCCTTGTGGAAGCTCGGATCGACAAACGGTACATCGGGAATACCGTGTGGAATCATATCGATCTTGTCAACCGATACGCCGTATACCTCCGTCAGAAACTCGATTCCGCGTCCGCTCATCACCACCAGCCGGTCCGAAAGCGACGCCACCTGTTTGAGAACGCGTGACTGATCCGCATCCGGAGTATCCAGAATGGTATGCAGCGTGGTAACCACAGGCATACGTAATTCCTCGAGCAAAGCGAGCAGATAGCCGCCCGCCCGTCCGCCGAAGATACCGAACTCATGCTGCAGACAAACGAGATCCACATTATTGATATTCAGAAAATCGGCGGCACGGCGGTAGGAACGTATATCCTTTTCCGCAAGTTCGAACCGTACGCGCGGCGGATACGGGTAGCCTCCCTCGATATCGTTGACGGGCAGGGCAATGCAGGACGTCAGCGGATACGCTGCGGCAAACGATTCACACAGGTCGGTGGTGAAGGTCGCGATACCGCACTGACGGGGCAGGTAATTACCGACGAATGCAATACGCTTGATAGCGGCGGAAGTTCCCATTGAAAAGAGATGCCCCGTTTCATTTTCTTCTGGTGATATACCGCTATCGGCGATACCGGTATCGAAGTACTGAAGGTTCCGAAAAATTAAAAGCAAATGGTATGCCTGAAGACGTTAGCGTCATTGGAAACGGCTGAAAAATTTCATGGAATTGGTATCCGGTTGTTACGGCATTATTTGATGGGTAAATCGTCGTACCGAATCTGCATCGGATGGTGGTTGGTGGAGTTTTTACCTGCGGAGTTGTTCCCATTTCGATCAAAATGATCGGGTTGTGGGTCATTTTGATAGTAGGTGCAAGGAAAAAGTTACACTTTCTTCCGTTTTTTTATGTCGGTTCAGGGTAATACAAGATATTCCATGGTATCTCTACGTACCCAGTGACAACCGGAACATTGTCCCATCCTCCTCTGTACTGGTAAACGTTACCTTACCCCCGAGATACCGTTCACCGAACAGTTTCATCGAATAGGTACCGATTCCTCTTCCGGGTTGATTTTTCGTGCTGAAATGACGTTGAAATATTCTCCGTTGGACATCGGGTGGTATTGTATCACCGTTCCATACAGTAAAATCGATCACCTGACCGTTACACTCGACTCCGAGCTTGACCGTCCCCCCCATCGGTGTCGCCTCGCAGGCGTTGATCACCATGTTGCCGAGAATCCGCATCAACATCGCCCGGTCGGTATTGAATACTGAACTGTTTGGAGCAGGTGAAAGAATCAGAAATTTTCCGGCAGCCGTAGGATGCTTCGCCATTTCCTCCCGCAGTTCCGCAAGAACCTCAGCCGCATCGAGTGTTTCGGTATGCGACTCGTAGGGGGTATTGGGGGTGGAACCGCTGTTCATGAGTCGCCGTTGAAGCGCTACCTCGTGCAAAAGTCGCTCCGTGGTTCTCTGAATGGTTGCCATTTCTTCAGACGGGTTATCCTCCATGATCAGATCGCTCATTCCCACCATGATCTGCAGGGTGTTCCGTATATCATGAAAAAACGTTCGTTCAAGAGAAGCCTGGAATTCCTGTCGGGTAACATCCTGCAGAAACAGCAGCAGAAACCGCTCCCCGCTTACTTCAATCGGTTGCGACCTTACCATCATTGCAGTTTCGGAAGAAATACCGTTACGGACAGTATTCAATGCGCACAAACGTTCGCTACAGGAGTTACTGTCGAGACTGGTCACCATGGCAACCGCAGCTCCGCAGGTGGAACAATATTTCGTGGTACCGCACCCGCCGGGTTCATCATCGGCATAGGTACAGGAGAGTATCTCCCCCGGCCGCAATCCGAGAACCTTCTGCGGATCGTCCACCCCGAGTGCCTTAAGCAGATTTGTATTGAGGGCGACCACCTGCCGTTGTTAGTTGACTACTGCAATAAGTCCACCGATGGTTTGCAGCAGTCCCGTCATCACGGGGCTCTCGGTGATAATAGCTATTTCGGCATTGAGTTTTGCGGTATCCGCACGTTCGACGGGAGCGTAATAGGTGTCCATGAACAGTACCTCGGTCGTGTGATGATCATGAGGTAGAAGAATTTTAAGAATACCATACATCGAGAAATGGTGCAATGGGTTAGTAGTGCGAGGTGAGTTGAGTAGTGAGTAGGTTGAAACCAAGGTATAGGGGAAGGGAAAATATACACTTTCCTTCGTCTGTTTTTCTTCGTGTTCTTCGTGCCCTTCGCGGTGCGTTCTTCTACTCCCGACACAACAGTCTTACCCAACCCCCGACAGCAGTTCGATCAGTTCCTCGCGCGAGAACTGTTTCACTGTTTCGGGATCGTCTTCCGCAAGAGTCAGATTGGCCAGTTCCCGTTTACGGCTGATGACCGCATCGATCCGCTCCAGCCCTCATTTTCGAGTTTTTCAACCACCGATGCGGCGGTGATATCACCCCACACATTTACGGTGGTCCGGAACTGATCTAGAACCCGGTCGATCACCAGTGTGCCAGCCGATGGTACCGAGTTTCCGGACATTGCCGAGATTGACTACCGCCATGAAAACCGATGAAAAAACGAGCGGTACGATCACCATTCGCAACAGACGCACAAACACGTCGCCACCGTAGTGAAACAGTTGCCGCATTCCGTCGAACACTACCGGATGCATCCCCGCGCTCATCATCCGGCCACCAACCAGCCCCCCTGCGATACCGCAAACGATACCGATGAGAATCCGCCATTGCAGATCGATAGAAGGAAATCGCTTTTTTCGGGTGTGCTTCGTTCAGTCTGGTTCCAGAGTACCGACGGGTAGTACGGACACACATGGCAGTGTGTCACCGCCATTGTCACCATCCCGTTTTTCGGATCAAAATAAACCATGCCGGCGGATGACGCACGCTTCGGGGGATTTTTCCGTTATATTTACAATGGGATGGACAGATTTGAAATCCGCCCTGGAACGTTTTCGTTTTCTCATGTTCTGCTCAATGCCTCGGAAATCACTTTCTCGATGGCAGTACACTGATGCGGATCCTCGATTTTTCTTCCTTCCGCGTCACTGATATAGAATACATCGACCGCCTCATCGATTGCCGTTGAAATCCGGACCGCAATGATATTTACATTGGTGGAATGGAGTGCGGTAACCAGGGTATGAAAAAGTCCGAAACGGTCGGTGGTGTTTATTTCGATGATCGTCGCGGTGGGAGATGCGGTGTTGTTCACTGAAATCCGCGGTTCCTTGAGGGTATGACGTATCGCCTTGCGGGGATAACTTTTAAGCCGCTGTGCAACCAGATCCGCTGCAGTGGTCTTTTTCGACCGAATACGATTCCATGCTGACCTGAATCGTTCCATCCGCTCGTCAAACGGAATCCTCGTTACATCGTCGGGTTCGACATCAAAGATATCGACGATCTTGTTCTGCGTGAATGTATTTGCCTGTGCACTGATGATCTCTATACCCGCATGCACAAAGCAGGCGGTAAGATCGGAAAGCAGCGAGATCCGGTCGAAGGTAACGATTGTCACCCGGTAAAACCCCGTAAACGTTTCGGAATGCATCTGCATTTCTTCCGGAGCGAGTGAATCGAGCCACTTCTGATGAGTCAATCGGTCTTCCGGCATGGTTTCGTGCTGATAATCGATCCCCTCACCCGGTTCGACGGAGCCTTCCCTGGTATCGACGAGATACCGTTCCACCAGCGAAAAAAGTTCGGCGAGCTGCGTCGCCTTCCATCCGGTCCATGTTCTGCTTCCCACATGCCGGATATCAAGAACCGTCAGCAGATAGAGCATGTCGAGCAGTTCCCGTGAATGTACCGTCCCGGCGAACCGCCGTATGGTCTCCTCTTCAAATTCCCGTCGCAGCGAAAGTTCGCTCAGGTCTAGATGATGATACACGAGAAATTCGACCTGTCGCTGTTCCTTTTTGGTGAATCCGAGCCTTTCAGCCGCATTATGCGCCAGGATCGCTCCATTGCGGCAGTGATCCCCTTCAAGTGCCTTGCCTACATCATGGAGCAGCAGCGCCAGCCGTAGTACCCGCCGGTTCTCAAGCCGCAGATATGCCCTCTGTACCAGATCGTCACTGTCTTTTGCCAGATCATCGAATGCGCAGAGCGTGAGCAGTGTATGCTGATCAACGGTAAATTCGTGGTAAATATCGAACTCCACCCTGCACGAGAGAGGAGCGAATTCGGGCAACAGCAGTTGCAGTATGCCTGTTTCGTACATAAACTGGATGATCCTGCCGGTACGGCCTTTTTCCGACAGCAGCGAACACATGGCTGCCTCGATTTCGCTTCGTCTAAAATCTTTCGGCTGCAGATTCCGTGCCGTTTCGCGTAACCGGTTGCGCAGCCGTGTACTGATTTCCGCCCTGCAGGTGGCGGCTGTGGAAAATACTTCCATTGCCCATGCGGCACCGTCCTGCCGGTACCGTTCGTCATTTTTACGCAGATGGAGCACGCCGTCGATCACCTGAAGACCTTTTCCGGCACTGAACGATGCGAGTGTCGATCGCAATCTGCCTATCCACCCCACATCCTCATACACATGTTCAGTAAAGGTGAGAATGCATTGCTTGACCGTCGTAACGGTTCTGAAGAAATCTCCCATAAGAGCGGCTGGACCGTTTTCCGCATACCCGAAACTACGGGCGATATCGTGCTGGAGGGCCACCTCGAGAATGTCAAGACGTCTTCCGCTGAGCATATGCAACTCACTGCGTACACGTGCCAGAAACGCGTACCCCTCCGTGAGCTGCTCCTGTTCCTCCCGGCTCATGAACTGGAAAAAAGGACGTGACAACCCGCCGAACGATTCACACGCGACCCGTTCCGCCCACAGGATTCTTTGACAGTCACGCAGGCAGCAGATGCCGTTCTTGACATCGGGTTCGATCCGGTAGAGTGTATCGGCGGTCGAATAGACGCCTTCGATAAGTGCTTTACGCATCTCATCGATGAACCACTTCCGCCGTCGACGGAAGAACGGCCGGATCGCCATATCCATCAGACGC
The DNA here is from genome assembly GCA_016930275.1 of Chitinispirillaceae bacterium. Classification (GTDB taxonomy): domain Bacteria; phylum Fibrobacterota; class Chitinivibrionia; order Chitinivibrionales; family Chitinispirillaceae; genus JAFGNB01. The sequence continues at coordinate 13,887 of JAFGHA010000120.1, read as the reverse complement.
GTAAAGAGTCCCACACTTCCCGTGATATGCGTCGATTCGAGCAACGCGGTGTCGGTCGCATAATCGTCACCAAGGATACGCGCACACTCACCCACGGTTCTGGCGACCAGCCCCATCGCAAGTCCTAAATCCCATACGTCCCGTTCAAACGCCTTTATCAGTGAACGGTCCGCCCGTTCCGAGTAAAGGAGCATGATATCCACATCGGAATGGGGAAACATCTCCCCTCTTCCATATCCGCCAATCGCCACCAGACAGATTTCGTCTCCGTATCCCTGTGCGGTAATACGTGCCGCGAATAGTTTCCTGAGGATCTTATCGATTCCGCGCGCATAGGCATAAAGACACTCCATCGGTGAAGCGGCCCGGCGTTTCGGGGTGAAGATTCCGTTGCGTAGCGTGGTACAATCGGTGGGTGTCATATTCATAAAATGGAAGCTCCAGTCCGCACCCGAGGTGCGGACTGGTTAGAAAAAGGAAATCAGATCGCTTCCGAACCGCGTTCGCGGGTACGGATACGAACGACTTCGTCCATCGGAAGTATAAAGATTTTTCCGTCGCCGATTTTGCCTTCTTCTCCGGTACGGGCCGCATTCGAAATGGCGTCGATGGTCGGTTCGACGAACTCATCATTAACGGCGATTTCGAGCTTGATTTTGTTGACAAGATTTACCCGGTATTCATGACCGCGGTACACTTCCTTGTGTCCTTTCTGTCTACCGATTCCCTGTGCGTCGGAGATGGTGAGACGGAACACCTCAATCTTGCTGAGCGCCTCTTTCACCGCTTCGAGACGCGAGGGCTGAATTACTGCGATGATATATTTCATTGTTTGTTCCTTCTGCTATGGTTCAGGATTTCTTTTGTAAGAAACAATATCCGGATTCACCTTTGTTACCTGATTCTCTGTTCGGGATAGGCACCGATCTGATGAATACTCAGGTCCGCTCCGCGTTCTTCTTCGTCGCCGGAAAGCCTGATGCCGACCGTTGCCTTGAGCGCCGAGTAGACAATCGCACTCACCGCAAGAGCCCAGCCGATTGCTGAAACGGTACCGATGAACTGTGAAATGAAACTCACACCACCCATGCCGCCGAGAGCTTTCTGTCCGAAAATACCGCAGGCGATTCCTCCCCATGACCCTGTCACTCCATGAAGCGGCCACACACCGAGAACATCATCGATCTTGAGCCGTTCGGTTTCGAATTTAAAACCGAAAATAAAAATCAGCGCCCCGATACCACCAATAAAAAACGCACCGAACGGATGCACCACATCGCTGCCGCTGCATATGGCGATAAGTCCCGCAAGCGCACCGTTATGAACAAATCCCGGATCGTTTTTTGAAAAAATCAATGCAAAGAGAATCCCGCCAACCATTGCGAAAAGAGAGTTGACCGCTACAAGTCCGCTGATGCCTTCGAAATCCTGAGCACTCATGACATTAAATCCGAACCACCCGATCGCCAGAATCCAGCTTCCCAGCGCGAGAAACGGAATGTTCGAGATCGGAATATCCTGACTTTTACCGTCAATGTACCTTCCGATGCGCTGTCCCAGCAGGATTACGGCGGGAAGAGCGAGCCAACCGCCGATCGAATGTACCACCACGGAACCGGCGTAATCGTGAAAAGCGGCACCGCCAACCGATGTTATCCATCCCTGAAAGAATTTACTGTTCTGTCCCCAGATAACCGATTCATATATCGGATAAGCTATACCGGCGAATATTCCTCCGGCGATCACCTGCGGCCAGAATTTCGCCCGTTCCGCGATTCCTCCCGATATGATTGCCGGAATACAAGCCGCAAAGGTAGTCAGAAAAAAACAGTGCAGCAGATCAAATCCCCGTGCCCCTGCAATCAGATCACCGTTGAGCAATTGCAGCAGCGAACCGGCATCTTTCAGGAAGCTTATCCCATAGGCAATCGGGAAACCGATCAGAAAGTACACTACCGTTGATACCGCCCAGTCAGTGATGATTTTACTGAGTGCGTTTACCTGATTTTTAACACGGACCGTTCCGACCTCCAGAAATGCGAAACCGGCATGCATCGTAAAAATCATAACCGCGCCAATCATCAGAAACAGGGCATCGGCACTCTGTTGAACCGCAACAACCTCTGAAGACATAAGTACTCCTTCCATTCAGTTGAAGTGACAAATTTGTCGTTAAATCCAGGTAAAGACAAAAATATTGTTCTACTTGCAAAAACAATACCTTTTTGTTTCATGATGCATTATCAATACCTTAGTCGTCTTTAAATGAGGTTTTTCAGTAAAAAATTGTCTACATCCGAAGTTCTCACCTTTACCTTTGATTCATTTTTGTATTTTAATAGTTTTTAAATTACATTTTTGTAGCTTTTTTACTTCCCTACAAAATTGACTGTTCCTCCTTTAAAGAACAGACATCCATCAGCCGATACAGAAATGGCGGCAGTAACCTATTGCGGTCGGATTCAAGCCAAGATATTGATATCAGAAAAGAATTGTCTATTAAAGCCCGAAGCTACATAATATGGAATAACAAGATTCAGTGTGAGATAATCGAAATGACATTTTCGGCGGATTATATCCTGTTATGACAACCATCCTATCATTGAAAACGATCCGTGCAACACTCTCTTTGCCGGGCGCACCCGGAAAGCAGAGTGGAATCGGCAGAATCGAAGTATCCGATTCCGGAAGTTTTCTCAAAACCGGTTCCGAACGCGTTCCCGTCAATCTTCCCGAAACAGCCTCATTGCACGACGGCCAACGGGTACGGTACGAGGTCTCCGGCAACAGCGTACAGATTACTCCTGTTGGAGAAGAATCGCGTCAATCGTCCGGTGGGCCTGCGGAAATTCTCTCTCTCTCCCTGCATGAGAACGCTCCGGTATCAGGTTCAGTCTCCCCTGTTCCGGCTTCTTTCCCGGTTTCCTCAATGGAACCTGGAATACATCTATTCACATCCGTTGAAGAAGTACTTGCCCTGACCGGCACAATCGAAAACGAACAAGTACTTGAAGAACTCAAAGCCCGTCTCACCACGGATGGCGTAATCGCTCTGCGGGTTGCAACTACCGCGAACAACTCCATGATCGCTGTACCGTGGCCTTTGGAAGACCTTCCGGTTGCATTACATCAATTGACCGCCTCGTTTTCAAGCAGGTTGCTCTCGTCGATTCCTCCGGAGTTACTCATTCAGGTACTATTCGACCGTGGTTCGCTGCCGTTTGATCCGCTGTCGAACCTCGATATAATTCTGCGATCCACTGATACCGCATTTCCTGATTTTCGCGCCGGATCACCCGAAGCGCAAGAACAGGCAATACTTCAATGGCTCCACTCCGCCCTGACCATCGACCTTTCCGGAACGGGAGAACACTCACTGGCACCGACGGTTTCCGCAGGAACGATGATGAATGATCTTGAACCTGTTTTTGAAATTCTCATGAGGCAGGATATTCCGACTCTTTTTCCGGCGGAGCGATTTTCTTTTCCGGATCTGAAGTCGTCACTGCAGAATTTGCCATCGCTTCTACCTGAAACCGCGGAACGTATCGGTTACACCTTCGAACACCAGCTCGTTTCGCCGGGAGTATCAACTATGGAGACGGCTCGGCAGGATACCCTTAAATTCCTGCTGCTGAACCTCGCTGCAACGTTTTTTTCTGCAAACGATGTGAACGGTACTCCGGATATACCAAACAAGCCCCCCCCGACAACTACTCAACCGGGCAATCGTTCCGGAACAACTGCAGCTGTTTTTGAGCGACTGAAAACGGCATTGCAGGCAGTACTTGGTCATTCTTCATCAGCAACACCCCGCTCCGCTCCCGGTCCTGATTTTAATTTTCCCGTTCCCCCCCCAACCATTTCTGCACCTCAGCAGACGATCCCCGTCGATATACAACCATCGTCGACACAACCTTCGTTGTACAGCTCACTTGATGCTGTCATTGGGCTTCTTGATACATACCTTGACAGAATTGATCGGTCCTCAATCGTTGCATCACCATCTACACTTGTCGAAACGACAATTACGAAACAGCTCAGAACCATTCTGCATGAACTTTCCGCCCTGCTTTCAACCGAGGAATCTCCTACTTCCGTCGGAAACCCTGACTCGGCTGCCGCTACGGTCCGATCCGTATCCTCGCTTCCGGATACGGTACTGATACTCGTCAGAAACGCTCTGGAGATAATTGAAGATATGTTCACCGAGAAGCATCCGATACTTACTACCGAATCGGATGCAGCACACGGTCGTGAGGCAGCAATGGACCGGGAACGTGCAGCCATGCCGAAAACGGCGGCGGAATCGCCGCAGACGCCACAATCAGATCAGTCGACACCATCGCTCATCCGCGCCCTCGGAACCGCACTTGACCGTCTCGAATCACTTCAGCTGCTCGCCCGTCAGGTGGCGACCACTCAGGGAACGCAGCAGATTATCGCACTTCCGATAAAATTCGGAGATACCTGGACCGAAATCAATGTACGATTCCTTCATCAGAAGAAGAAAAAATCCCCGCGAAACCGTTCCGGGCAGGTGACGGTCGCTGTTGATGTGGCTCCTCCGGCACTGGGCGCGATTCATGCGCATCTTCGCTACCACTCGTCTAAAGAGCTGCAGATGTCGATTGAATTTGAAAACAGAACAACGGAGCGCTGGTTTGGCAGCCGCCACGAGGAAATCCGTACCGCCCTGCTGCAGACGGGTATGAAGGCCGTCCATCTGGAGTTGCATCATGCCCGTCGGGCGAACAGACACCCGGATGGGGATCCGACCGGATCCGGTGATACGCTCATCGATATGAAAGTATAACTGCAATGAAACGACAACGTGAAAAAGCGGTAGCCCTGCGCTACCGGAAGGAAGATGACCGTGCACCGCGGGTTATTGCCAAAGGGGAAGGAGACATCGCGAAAAAGATACGGGAGGTTGCCGAAAGCAACGGTATCCCCATCCACCGCGACGATGCACTCGTGGAACTGCTTGCACAAATAGAAATCGATCGTGAAATACCCCAGGAGCTCTACGCGGCCGTTGCGGAACTGCTCAGCTGGATTTACCGTGCCAATAGCGCACTTGCAAAGGAGTCGGCCCTATCATGATACGTCACATTACCGGTCTGCTACTGGTCATTACCGGTTCCTTCACTGTCGTTTCGGCGCAGAGCCACGTTCTTTTCCTGGGAATAACCGAACAGGGTGCACCGGCGTACAGCCGTTCCTTCGAACAGCAACTCAGAGCGATACTGGACACCATGGATGCAGTGAAACTAATGAACCATATTGAAACGCAACGATATAGGGAAATGACCGGATTCGACCGCTATGCGGATGTTTCACAATCGATGAACGGCAGACCATTGAAACTTCTCTCCGATTCGGTTCTGATCATCTGGGGAACCATCAACAGCCTGGAATTCCAACCGATACGTAAACACCTTTTTGGTGCGGCGGTCTCCGGAGAACTGAGAGCGGGAATTTCTGCTTATTCTCCTAAGAAACGCTCATTTTTATATAATGGGACCGTGGCCAGTACCGTTTCGGTCAAAAAGAGTCCGGTATTTTTTTCACCCGTCGACAAAGTAACCCAGCTCTCTGCTGCCGAACGGGTGACACTCACCGATTCACTGATAAACCTTGCGGTTCTCAGCTGCAGTGATGTCATCAGGTCGGTACTGGAAAACGGAGGTAAAATATCGGCGGAAACAGCTGCAGAAACCGATACACAACGCAATGCGCCGTCGATATCGGATGTGTTCACCGTTCCCAGCGTTGAAGCTCCAAGAATTGAACGAGGCGGGAAAACTCCAGAAAAAAATTCCTCCAAACCCGATTCTGGAAATTCGCCCCCCTCAAAATAATATGGTGTCTTTTCACGAAAGGTGATCTTTATGTATATTACACTAATTGTACCGACATTTTCCGGTCAGTCGTACCATCGGGCGAATGGAGACTCCAATGGCTGAAATTGGATCATATCGTAATGTATTCGATGACCCTAATGAATTCAATAAACTGCAGGATCTTATTCTGGGAGCGATTCAGCAGTTTTCGGATTATCGTAAGGGAAACCTCACCTACGGTGAAATTATGTTCGTCATTGAATGTGTTCTTGATACGCTTCGCGGCGGATCGGAAAAAGATGCAATGGCCGTTAAACCGATCAAGGGTCTCAAGGATGCACCAACCTTCACTACTCTGCTTACCATCACTTCTCGACTGGTTGAAAAAATGGTAAAAAAAGGGCTGATCAACTCCGAAGAGGAGGCGTATATTCTCCATGGCGAAGACTGACGATACTGCCGATAAATTGGGCGGCACTTCCTTAAAAAGTATGATATTTCCTTATACAATCGATGTTTCCTTTCCGGGGCATCTGGAGTATATTCCGGCGATCCGAAAGTTCATTGCCGAATTACTGCAGGTATCGAGTTTCGACAGCAAATTCGCCTACCGGTCTGAAATCATCGTTGACGAGATCTGCAACAATGCGGTGACCTACGGCTGTCGCAGTGAAAACGCATTAATTGAACTTGGGAACACTATTTTTGAAGACCGGATCGAATTCAACATCAAGGACCAGGGGGGAACAAGAGAGAATCTCCGCAGACTGAAACACGCGATTGATTCGACCGATACCGGCGAGAAAGAAATTGCCCATCAGGGGGGATTGGGGCTTGAAATCGTCAGAACGCTTTCCGAGCGTCTTGACGTGGTTATTGATGAGAAAAACCTCACGTCCGTACATGTCGTTCGAAAAAGGGAAGACGAACGGGATGATACTGAGACTTCCACCTGAAACAGGAAACGTAATGGGATCAAATGTCAATATAGAGATTAAGGATGTTCCCCGATCGGATGGAGTAGTACTACTTCATTTTCAGGGTGATCTCATCTCAGACAGCGTCAAACAGATCAATGAGTGCTTTACCGGAATCATCACAAAAGCGAAAAATTACGCCATTGTTGATCTTTCTCAGACAAGTACCATCTCGTCGGCTGCGCTGGGTGAATTCATGGGATGCAGAAAACGTCTTGTGGAAAAAGGCGGTGACCTTGTATTTACCGGCCTGAAACTCGAAATGCGAACTAAACTCAATCTGATGGGTGCCACAAAAATATTCCGCATTCACAGTGATATCCGTACGGCAATCAACGCCTATAAATGGGATATTGAACGACAACCGGAAAAAATCCACGTTGCATTTCCACCCTATCTCAAAATAGTACCGCCACTTCGTCAGTTAGTCAGTAGAATCGCCCGTCAGAAGGGTTATGGTAACCGCGACTCCTTCCGGATTGAGACAATTGTTGACGAAATCTGCAATAATGCGGTTGAACATGGTAAAGTAGGACCTGAGGAACGAATCGATCTGACGGTGATAATTGATCCCGATAAAATTGAAATTGATGTCAGGAATATGAGTGACCCGGCAAAAATTGAATCGCTGACCGCACAACTTTTACCGGAAAACAGCAAAAACCACAAGATAAAGCCGGATGTCAAGCGGGGGCGGGGTTTAACATTGATAAAAATGCTATCCGATGAACTTTCAGTTGAGTGTACCGATCAGGGTACCAGCGTCCGTGTAAAAAAAGTTAGAGAGGAATAGTATGGAATCTCAAATTGATCTGACCTTCGAAGATATTCGCGGGAAACAGAATGCGAAGCTGATCCGCTTTATCGGAGATATGGATGCTACCAATATCGAAACGGTACATGAAAAAGTATGCAACCTGCTTAATGAAGGAATTATTTCCATTATAGCGGATTTCAAACAGCTTCGCTATGTGAACAGTACCGGTCTCGGAATATTGCTCCATTTCAGTAAAACCGCAAAAGAAAAAGGTGGATGTTTTAAAATCGCCAATATTAATGAGAACGTATACGAAATAATTGAAATCATCGGGGCAACCACCCTTCTTGAGATCTACGACGATCTGGACGATGCGTTAAACGCACTTGCCTGATAGTGCGAGGGAGTGTTACGCCACGCCCCGGAGTTATTCTGTAACCTTTTTTATCTGTTTGAGGAGACCGCATGAAAAAGTATCTGCATCTTGTTATCGTATTGCCTCTGCTCATGGTCTGCGCAAAAAAATCGACCGATGACGGAATAGCCAAAATAGGAAAGGCCATTCTCACCAAGGCAGACATGGAGGCATTCAATAAAATTACCGGTATGTACCCTGTCGATCCCGGGACCTACTTTCCCGGCATTCGTTCGAGAATTACCCATCAGGTCGAGACCGAGGCACTCTACCGCCAGAAAGAGGTCTCCCGTATTCAGGATTCTCTCGATAAAACCGCCGACTGGGGATGGAAACAACGGTATTATCCTGCACAGATGTATCTCATGGATTATCTTGCGACCAACCTGAACATCCCCGATGAACAGATCAGCGCCTACTACGAAGCGAACAAGGATTCACTGTTTAAAGTAACCGTCAAGGGTGATTCGACAAAACCCGATTCTTCCTACTACCGTTCACTCGACGATTCCAAACACGAAATCGTCACCACGTTGTTCGCATTACAGAACAAACCCGACAGTGTGTTTCTCGCACGCTTCGACTCACTTCCCGAACAGAAGGAACTCGATCAGCAGTGGGTTGGCTACGTTCGTCAGAAACTGCCTCAGTATTTCATGAAAATTCTTTATAAAGAACTCACCGGTACCCCCTACCCGGACTCTCTGAATGCAATATTCGGCGAAGGTAAGTTTATCACGCAACGCGATCTTGATGTAATTATTTCATGGATTCCCGAATCCCGTCGTGGTTTATATGCCACCGACGAGCACAAACGTGAACTGGTCGAATGGCTGGTCAAATGGAAGGTTTTCTCTGCAATATCCGAAAAAACGGGACGCAGCAATACTCCCGAAGTCAAGCTGGCGATGCAGTGGGCACGGAAGCTCAATACCGTGTACTGCTATGTCAACACGGTGCTTGAACCGTCCCTCAAGAAATCCATCACACTCGATTCCGCCATGTTGCTGTACGCGCTGTACGATGACAACGGCTATATACCGGCCGACTACTCATCACAGTCCTTCATCAGCAAAACACAGTCAACCACCAATGATATAATGAATATGAAACTGGACAGTGTTCTTATTTCACTCCGTAACCGATATGGGGTGACCTTCCTGCAGAACGACTGGAAAGATAATAAAAACACGGATCCTGCCGAGTTGTTGAAGAAGGCGGATGCCCTGCGAGACAGCGGGAAAACCAACGAAGCTCGGGACACTTATCTCACCCTCACCTCCGATTTCGAATTCACCGTTGAAGGCAAAACCGCATTCGTCGAACTGGCCAAACTGCAGACTGAACAGCAGCTTTACACGCAGGCAATCGGCAACTACCGGAAATATCTGCTCTTTAGTGCTGATGAGAGCAAACGCTGCAATACTTTTTTCATGATCGGTTTCATCTACGATGAGTACCTTAATCACCCCCTTCATGCCGAATACAACTACAAGTGGGTACTCAAAAATACTCCTGAATGCGAACTCGCCGACGATGCGGAATTCATGATGCTGCATCTTGATGAACCGATGTCCAGTGTCGAGGAACTCCGTGACGAAGCTCTCCGCCAAGGTAGAGACATTGGACCTGTTGATGAGGAGACTGCAGAAGAACCGACACAGACATCAATGAAATAGCTCAATGCCGTTATACAAAACGTTTCAAAGACCGGAATGCATGTTCCGGTCTTTTTTTATTCCGGATATTTCGATAATCCCTATGAATCACATCGAATTACCCAGTGTTTTTCTCTGCCGGTCACCCCAATCCGGTCGCCTGAGCCGTTACTTATCAAAAGACCACGAAGTTCCCCCCTACCCGTTGAAAAACCGACAGTAAAATAAGTATATTTTTAGTCATTTCTTTGCTCATTTGACACACTTTTTCAAATATTTTAGAGGAGAACTTATGTCACGACGGAAAGTTCCGCACGATGGTAACAGTGCCACTGCTCATGTAGCACATGCTACCAACGAAGTAATTGCCATTTATCCGATCACCCCCTCTTCACCGATGGGTGAGATCTCCGATGAAAAATCGGCTGCCGGTCAGACCAATATCTGGGGTACCACCCCTCTGATCTCCGAGATGCAGTCCGAAGGCGGTGCCGTCGGTGCCGTTCACGGCGCACTGTGTGCCGGCTCTCTGACCACGACCTTCACAGCGTCACAGGGTCTGCTTCTGATGATCCCGAATATGTACAAAATCGCCGGCGAACTCATCCCGACTGTTTTTCATGTCTCGGCACGTTCTCTGGCATGTCAGGCGCTCTCAATTTTCGGCGACCACAGCGACGTCATGGCGGTCCGGCAGACCGGTTTTGCCATGCTGGCCTCTTCAAATCCCCAGGAAGCCATGGATATGGCTCTGATCGCTCAGGCAGCCACTCTCGAATCACGCATACCGTTCGTTCACTTTTTTGACGGTTTCCGTACCTCGCATGAACTGCAGAAAATCGAGGAACTCACCTTCGACGATATGCGCGCCATGATCAATGATGAACTGATCCACGAGTTCCGCTCCCGTTCAATGAGTCCTGATCATCCAATCATGAAGGGAACCGCACAGAATCCCGACGTCTATTTTCAGGGCCGTGAAACAGTGAACCCCTACTACGCCGAATGTTCCGGTATCGTTCAGAAAGCGATGAATAAATTCGCTTCGATCGTCGGACGCCAGTATCATCTGTTCGATTATTACGGTGCCCAGGATGCCGAAAAAGTAATTATTGTCATGGCTTCGGGTTGTGACACCGTGCATGAAACCGTTGACTACCTCAACAGCCACGGACAGAAAGTCGGCATGCTGAAGGTTCGACTGTTCCGTCCGTTCGATATGAACGCCCTCGTGAAAGCACTCCCCGCATCCGTCAAAAAAATCGCGGTCCTCGACAGAACCAAAGAACCGGGTTCACTCGGTGAACCGCTCTACTGTGATGTCAGAACCGCCATCGGCGAAGCAATCGACAGCGGTACCGCACAATTCGCCTATCCGAAAGTCATCGGTGGCCGTTACGGTCTCGGCAGTGCGGAATTCACCCCCTCAATGGTCAAAGCGGTGTACGATGAGCTTGACAAGGATACGCCGAAGAACCATTTCGTTGTTGGTATCACCGATGATCTTACCGGCAATTTTCTTGAATTCGATCCTGATTTTTCCGTGGAATCCGACGACTGTCAGCGTGCGCTCTTTTACGGTCTCGGTTCCGACGGTACGGTCAGTGCGAATAAAAACAGCATCAAAATCATCGCCGATACCACCGATAATTATGCGCAGGGGTATTTCGTCTACGACTCCAAAAAAGCGGGTTCGATCACGGTATCGCATTTGCGTTTCGGTGCCAAACCGATCCGCAGCCCCTACCTGGTGACCAGGGCGAACTTCATCGCCTGCCACAATTTCTCTTTCGTCGAGAAATACAACATGCTCGACAATCTTGCTGAAGGCGGCACATTCCTCCTCGAAGCCCCGTACGGCAAGGATGACGTCTGGGAAAAACTCCCCGGCCGGATGCAGAAGCAGCTCATCGATAAAAAAGTGAAATTCTTCGTGATCGATGCGATCGACATCGCCGAAAAAATCGGTCTCGGTCCCCGCATCAACACCATCATGCAGACCGCTTACTTCTCGATCTCGAAAGTCATTGCAGAAGACCTTGCAATTGATTCCATTAAAAAAGCCGTGACCAAAACCTTCAAGAAAAAAGGTGATGCGATTATCAATATGAATATCGCTTCGATCGAGAAAGCGCTTGCGGGAGTTCAGCAGGTTGACATTCCTGCTGCAACCACCAATCCGGTTGCACCTATCACCGTGGTGCCCGAAAATGCTCCTGAATTCGTCAAAACCGTTACCGCTAAAATTCTTCTTCAAGAAGGAAGTCAACTTCCCGTCTCGAAAATGCCCGCAGACGGCTGCTGGCCGACCGGTACCACCTGTTTTGAAAAACGAAATATCGCGGTGCATATTCCGGTATGGAACCCGGATACCTGTATCCAGTGTCACCGCTGTTCGCTTGTCTGCCCGCACGCCACCATCCGGCCGAAAGCGTACGATGCGAAATACCTCGAAAACGCTCCTGAAACATTCAAATCGGCTGATGCTAAAGGAAAAGAACTTGCCGGTCTGAAATACACGCTTCAGATCGCACCGGAAGACTGTACCGGATGCGGTGTCTGTGTCGCCAGCTGTCCGACACACGGAAAAGGTGATGCAATTGTCATGCAGGCGCAGGACCCGCTCCGTAAAACCGAGGCCGCGAACTGGGATTATTTCCTCTCCATTCCCGATACCGATGTTAACCTGTACAAAAGAGATACCGTGAAGGGCAGTCAGTTCATTCGTCCGCTGTTCGAATTCAGCGGTGCCTGCGCCGGTTGCGGAGAAACAGCATACGTCAAACTGGTGTCTCAGCTGTTCGGCGACCGTCTTTACGTCGCCAATGCCACCGGTTGTTCATCAATCTATGGTGGTAACCTGCCGACCACGCCCTACACCAAACGTGATGACGGCAAAGGGCCGACTTGGAACAATTCACTGTTCGAAGACAATGCCGAGGTCGCGTTCGGGTACCGTCTCACGGTTGACAAATTCAATGAATACGCCACCGAACTGGCGAAAAAAATCGTCGCCGACGGTGCGGCCGATGTCGAATTGAAAAACGTTCTGGGTGAGATTCTCGAAGCGGACCAGTCGTCACAGGAGCTTATCGAGCTGCAGCGTGCTCGGATCGCGAAAGCAAAGGCAAGTCTTTCGAAAATCGGTTCATCGGATGCAAAACAACTCATCACCGTGATCGACTATCTGGTTAAGAAGTCGGTATGGGCGTTCGGTGGCGACGGTTGGGCCTATGATATCGGGTACGGTGGTGTTGATCATGTGCTTGCCGCCGGAAAGAACGTCAACATTCTGGTAATGGACACCGAAGTCTATTCCAATACCGGTGGTCAATCATCAAAGTCAACACCGATGGGTGCGGTCGCGAAATTCGCCGCCAGCGGGAAACCGACCATTAAAAAAGACATGGGTATGATCGCCATGAGCTACGGATACATCTATGTCGCCCGCGTCGCTCTCGGTGCCAATCAGAATCAGGCGGTCAAGGCGTTCATGGAAGCGGAGGCCTACAACGGTCCTTCACTCATTCTCTGTTACAGTCACTGTATTGCTCACGGTATCAACCTGATCAAGGGCAATGAGGAACAGAAACTTGCCGTGGAATCCGGCCACTGGCCTCTTTACCGCTACAATCCGGCGTTGACCGAGCAGGGTAAGAACCCGCTCGTCATCGACAGCAAAGATCCGACGATTGCACTTACCGATTACGTCTACAACGAAAACCGGTATAAAATGCTGCAGCGTTCGAATCCGGAAATGTCGAAAAAACTGGTCGATGAAGCACAGAAGAGTGTCACCGCCAAGTTTAAAATGCTCAAGCAGCTTGCGACCCTTGATATGTAACACTGCATCGGCATAGCTTTTTACAGGACTCCGGTTTGGAAAAATCGGAGTCTTTTTTATTTGATCTACCTACGGTAGTTATGCGTGACTGATATACGTAAAATACTGTTAAACAATGCGTTATGAAAATAACAGTCCCGTCCTGCGGGACCGGTAACAACAACGCGTTTGGTATCCTGAATATCACCGTCCTGACATCGACGATACTGGCGGTAACGGTACGTTTACAGTTCTCCGGAGGTCGGAAGCATCTCTTTTTTCTATCGGTTTTCAGCATATTTGTCGACTTCTTCACTGTTTGAATCGTAACCGTGTGACGAAGGCATGAGTTCCTTTTAAACTCGCTGCCTATATTTTCCTCTTGAACCCTAACACTCAGGAGGAAAAAAT
>JAFGHA010000119.1 GCA_016930275.1 Chitinispirillaceae bacterium | reverse complement strand
TTTCTACGACGAAGCGCTCTCGCGGGGATGGCGTATCGGTGCCACCGGCAGCGGCGACAACCATAATGGTGACTGGGGTACCGCCACGGACAGCCGCATAGGCATACCCGCACCGGCTCTGACCAGAGATGAAATCCGCAGCGCACTTGGCGCCCGCAGGTTCTACTCCACGCTCGACCGGAACATACAGCTATCGTTCAAAGCCGACAGCAGTGAAATGGGTTCCACGGTTGCGGGATGCAGCCACCGGTTCTCCATTTCCGCACGCGACGGCGACGACGAATCGTTTACCGAAGTTTTTCTTTACAACAGCAATCATGACACGGTCGCCACCTGGTACCCCGAACCGGGACCGTTTACAATCTCCTTTGACATGACGGTGCGAGCCAACGACTACTTCTACGTCAGAATCGCCCAGGAAGACGGCGGCGGAGCGATATCCTCTCCTATATGGGTTTCCTGTTCAGGGACCGCAGAACAGGACCCTTAGGAAGTCACTCCCGAGTATTTTCCGACCGGAAGAATTCAGATCCAACGCCGAATTCCGCAACAGACCGTATCGCCGTTTTTCTTTACCCATGCCCGTAACCGCTATAACTGTTTCAACTGCGGTTTTTTGAAGCTGCAATTTCATGATCACGTAATGTATATTGCAATATTCGTAGGTATGGACTGTCTCCGGGACAATATATGCGGCGGCAACCGCAGCAGGGAGACTGCATGTTCCCGGACAGATGTCGGTTCGTTCAAATGACCGTCTTCAGGAGGAACCATTCCATACCGCCAGTGCGCAAACCGGTTATCGTGTCAGTAAATCCTGATGAAACGTACCATCGTCCTGCAAACACATCAACCTGCCGACCATCCCCGGCATCCACCGCTGTGGTTGACGGTGGTATTTCTTCTTGTACTGCAGCTGCCGGTATTCGCCGGGCTGCCGCCCGAAGATCTCGAAGCCATAAAGGCAACCGGACTTACCGCGCTTACCGGAGAGCAGGAAGGTGAATACCCCGCGAGAGATTATCTGGTGGTCGAAACCGTGCGTATTCCCCGCGGCGACACGGTAACCTTCGCCGCCGGCAGCCGAGTCTATTTTCACCGGAATGCCCGTATCACCGTGTTCGGGGCTCTGAGGTTCATGGGTGTTCCCCGGAAAAAAATCACCCTCGGAAAACTCCCCTTCTCCCTGCCGAAACTCTCGACCGACCGTGCCATGGTATTCGACAGCACGTCCATTTACACCTACGAACATTCACAACTCACTCTCCGGCATACCGTCATCATCGACTCATCGGTGAAAGTTCGGTTTACCGATACGACCAGCGGGTTCATTTTCGATACACTCACCTGCACTGACAACTATTTTCTGCTGCCCGACACCTCACTGTTCTTCCCGGCGAAATCAACCGTCACCTGCAGCCTGCTTCCCGACAAACCATACATTCCCTGCAAGCCGGTCCTCGCCGATACCACCGCGATGCAATCCGGCCGATTCGCCTTTACCATCAACCCGATCATTCCCGTCAGAATCGTGCTGGGTGTCGGGATCGCGGCCGCAGCGGGTGCTTCGTATTATTTCAATTACAAAGCGGATAAAATGAATGATGAATACAACGCCGGTGATGAAACTACCGATTTTAACCGGTTGTATGAACAGCAGGATAATTACTTTCTCTACCGGAACCTTGCACTGGCAGCGGGTGCCTGTACCTCCGCCGGATTTGCCATCACATTTCTTTTCGGGGGACACCATAAATGAACCGCCGGTTGTTTGTCGCATTACCTGTTTTACTGCTCATGTTTTGCGCCGACCGGATCAATCCGACCAATCCATACGATCCGAAGTATACCGGTGGGGATTACACCCTCTCTTTTCATTGGGACGATAACACCTCCGACACCACACTGAAACCGTTCCAGCCGTACTCATTCTATTGCCTGACCGATTCGTTGTCCTCATTTACATTTTCTATCTTTCCGGGCGACTACACTTCGGATGGTACCGGCAGCTGCGATTTCGGTCCTTCATATACGATCAGTTTCAACGGTATCGGTGATTTCACCTTCTCCATAAAAGCCCGACGACCCAACGGTAAAGATACCTCCATCTCCTTTCCGTTAACCGTTATCAATCCCTATGTTATTTCGGTCGATTCCGCAGCACTCATGAGGGGTGACACGGTCCGCTGTTTCGTAATCAACACCAGTGGAACATTCGATCGTGATACCAGCCTTACCATACGCTGGCAGCGAGATACCCTCCCTTCGTTTGATGTACCCTTCAGGAATAACAGTCTGGTGATTCCCGTTCACGCGTGGGACACGCTCATTATCAGGGCGCAACTGCTACAGAACGATATAGTACGGCTGCATCTCGGTCCGGATACCATCGCAGTTCCTGAGGGCACACTCCCCTACGTATCCATTGCCGAAAAATTTTACGTACCGCTCAATCAGAAATTCACTATCGAAGTGACCGATACGTCCGGTGGCGTTGATTCTCTGGTGTGGAAGGGCACCTCAGGTCTCGACACCACGACCACCGGCACCACGCTTACCAGACTTGAATGGACCTGGGATATCACTCTCACCGATACGGTAACGATTGCCGCTAAAAACCGTTTCGGAGACACCGGAAATACCGTCACCACACTGATCATTCCCCGCTCCTACCGGTACAGTCTCCTGGAGAAAGCCTTCCCGACCGACGTTGCGGCACGCTCGTGGAATTCGTGGACAGTTGAGGCGTATGAAAGCGACACGCTCGTTACGGATTCCAGTATCGTCTTCAACTGGTTTACCGTTCCTCCATCGGCTGCCGACAGTATCAGAGCAAATCGCGGAACGTTCAGCATGTATTTCGACGACGGTGTCCCTTTGTGTTCACTCGGGGTTGTTGTCGTCAACACTGGAAACGATACCGATTCCTCGTGGATTCTGAAGAAAAAGATCACCGTGATTGCCTGGCGCCCGGTCATCAGGTTGACCGGTACCGGTGATACCACCGTCAATCTCAACGAATCCGTGACATTCGGTTTTGAAACGTATGATACCGACTCAGGTGGTACGGTTGATTCGGTTTTCTACCTGACTACCTTCGGCAGTACCGATCCGCAACTGATCGGTACAGGAGATACCGCGGTTACCGTCAAGTTCACCGAGGCCAATACGCATTTTGTCAGTTTCTGGTGCATTGACAACGATGGTTTCTCCTCCGATACGGTTACCGTAGAAATACCGGTCACTGCGGATATCCCGCATTTCGCCGATTCCAACAGTGAAGTGTCCGTATTCACCGGTGAAACACTGCGACTCGAAGTGAATGCCCGTCCCGGCAACCGTGAGAGTGAAATTACCGAGTATTACTGGACCTTCAAGCAGAGCGGTTTCACCGATACGACGACCGTCAACCTGTACGAACGGGTATTTCATGATCTCCTGATCGATACGATCGAGGTCCGTTGCCGAAACTCCCAGGATTCCGTTTCACACGATCCGCTCAAGTTCTTCCTGAGGGTTTCACGGGGTTATCCGGTAGTGAATTCAGTCACCTGCGATACACGTATCTCATTCATCGGGGATTCGGTCGATCTTGCCGTCACCGCTTCGGACTCCAACAGTACCGGTCTGCTCACCACCTGTATCATCCGTGCAAACGGTCGGCACGACGACACGATCGCAATTGACCCTCCGGTGAAAACCTGGAGCAATACGCTGCGGATAGCGTTGAACGATACGGGCCCGGTGCTGTTTTCGGCAGTGGTGATCGACAACGATGCCCTTGTTTCTCACCCTGTAACCACGGATGATTCCATCAGCGTGCGTCTCGGCAGGCCGTACGTAAGAAATATGACCCCCGACACCTGCTGGATATTCGATGACACCATCTTCTCTATTGACGCGAGGGATTCCAACAGCAGCGGGCATATTACCGGATTCTATATCCAGTGGGAATCCGGTAGTGCCCAGCAATCCTTCACCGCCTCGCAGACAATCCGCCACAGTTACACATCTTCGGGACCGAAGCAACTGCAGATAATCGCAACCGACAATCACGGCTATTCCAGCAATCCCTTTTCGCACACGATCTTTATCAGAGAGGGAATTCCGACCGTGGATTCGCTCCTGTACGCCACACCCGTCTGGATAAATGATACGGTCCTCTATACGGTACGTGGAACGGATGAAAACGGCAGTATCGAACAATACGGCGTGCGATGGGACGGTGTTGGTACATTCAACCCGGCATCTCCCTCCGGGTTCGAACATACATTTAACGACACCGGTACCCACACAATCGAGGTATTTGCTCTGGATGATGATTCGTACTCTTCGGACACCGGTTCATTTACCGTGCGGGTGGAACTCGGACAACCCGAGGCCACACTTGACGTTCAGAGTGAAGCATGGATCAATGATCAGGTTACCTCCACGGTCGGCGGATCGGATGAAAACGGTACAATCGAAAGCTATGCACTTCGATGGAATACTACCGATCCATTCGTTACCGACGAAACGAATGTGCGTACCACTCAATTCAATACCGACGGCAGTTATACTATCGAGGCATACGTTCTTGACGACGATGGCATTCCATCGGCGGTTGTTCAAAAAACACTTCTGGTGAAACGGGGTGATCCCTCGATTACCGGCGTCTCCGTCGACAATACCGAATCCGACGTTGCCCTCTATATCGGCGATGCACTCACCTTCACCGTCACGGTGTCGGACCCGAACAACGAGAGTGAATGGGTCAAAGTATCATGGGACGGCAGTCAGACCTTCGAGGATTCCGTAGCCGTCGCAGCCAACAACACCGCCACCTTCACCAGAAAATTCGGCAGCTCCCAGAGCGGAAATCACACCGCCCGGTTCCGCGTCGTCGACGCGGATGCCCTTACCGACGACACCTCGTTCGCCTTCACGCTCCTCCCCGGAACACCGTCGGTTTCTCTGGTGTCAATCGGAACACCGGTCGGCGAGCTGTTCGTGAACGACGATATTGAATTCGAGGTCCATGCAGAAGATGCCAATGGCAGTATCAGGAAAATCGCGGTCAACTGGAACGGCGGTACAACCGTTCAGGATTCCATTTTTTATACCGGCGGCATCAGCGATGTCAACACCTCCTTTACCCATAAATATGATACTCTGGGCGGTTCCCGCACAGTGAACATCTGGGTAATTGATGAGGATACCGTCATGTCTCCTATAATCGATACGACAATAACCATTCGGAAAGGCGCACCGGTACTCCGGGGTGATACCCTCGATACGTTGTGGGTAGTGGTGGATAATGGGGCTGGTTTTTATCGAATCCATGCGAATGCTTCCGACATTAACGGCACCATCAAGATGTATTACTGGGACGATCTGCAGGGGTGGAACGATTCTTCCGAAACCGATAGCAGCACCGCTTATCAGTTCCGGAATGTTGATATGAACAACGGTATTCCATTCCACATTCGGGTACGGGATGACGACGGGTTCGTACGCGGAGATACGCTGGTCGTGTTCGCCGACAGTGCACCTCCCCGACCGGCATCGTTTGCCTATGGCATCAGCAGCGACAGTACCGTGCTTAAATGGGAAAAGGCAGTTGACGTGAAAGATGGTATCGAGACGCAAGTGCAGATTTATATTAAATATGGAAACACCGATGAGCCGGATTCCGCTCTTTTTCAAGAGCCATGGCCGTCGCTTGACGATTCCCGATTTGGAGAAGAAACCATCTCCGGACTCGGATTACATGCTACATATACCTTCAAACCGTCAACCAGCGGCCGCTGGCGGGTAGTGCTGCGCGACAGGCGCGGAACCGAAAGTGTCGGCCCTAATACCGCCGGTGATCCGGCAACCTTTATTGCACCGTAAAAGGAAGAAAACCATGAAACTTAAAATCATCGTCCACGAAGCCGAAGAGGGTGGCTACTGGGCCGAAGTCCCGGCAATACCGGGATGTGCAACCCAAGGCGAAAACTTCGAGGAACTTCTGCAAAACCTCTACGAAGCAGTCGAAGCGGCGATGTCCGTTGACATAGCTGACATTCACCCCGGTACCCACGACCGTATTTTTGAAGTGGCGGTATGAAGGCAGTATCCGGTACGGAGTTCGCCCGGTTGCTGGAAAAACGCGGCTGGGAATGCAAACGGATTAACGGCAGCCATCATGTTTATTGCAAACCGGGAAATCCGGAGCGGATAACCGTTCCGGTACATGGCAGTGCAGCGTTGAAAATCGAACTTCAGCGGCATTTGATGAAAATTGCCGGGATCAACGAATCAGAACTGTAGCCAATGTGATTACCGCCACACTTTTCCTCGCGGCAAAATACAAATAATCCCGGTAATCCCATAATCAGGCAAATCAAGGTCCGGACAAGGAGAAAGAGCGCCCCCCTCTCCACCATTTGACACTCCCCCCGTCATCCGTTATATTATTCCTGCTGGTATTTTTCCGTTTTCACTTCACATCAACATTGAGACCCGATGGCCGAAAAGCCTGTTATCAAACATATCTATCCCGGTGATATCATGACCGGATCCACGGGCAAAAAAATTACATTTCACCTACACCTGCCGCGCCCCCGTTTTCTACTCGACGGGCATTCCCATATTCAGTCCGGTGCCTGCGCCCCGCTGCCCCTGATCTGGGCACAGAACCCCATTACCGACAAGCTCCACTTCAGGCGTCCTTTCCTCAATCTGGTCGCACCACTTTTCACGGGCAGTGGTGGAAGAATTCAGAAACTCACCACGGAAAAAATCGGTGCGAAACTTGCCGGGGAAATCGGCCGTACCGTGGCACCAGATTCTCCGCTGCGAAACTCCGGAGACGATGATTTTTTCGCCGCGAGTTTCATCATGCTGATGGATATGGATTATGCCCATATCGCAGGGTTTAAGGGATCACCGGTCTACCATGAGGACGGTAGAAAAGTTGTCTACTACCCGCGTGAGGATGCCCATGCCGAAGAGACGGCGGTACGGCCCGATGTACTTTCACACGAGCGACCGAATATGGTCTGGGTGTATCAGCATTATATCAAACAATATCGTTCAACCAAAAATGCCGTGTTAAAAAATCCATGGAAACTGATACCGATGTTCCATTATGATCCCAGAAGGTGGCGAAATCCTGCAGGTGGTAAGATGGATAAAGAAAACTGGAATTTCGGCCCCTGGGATTTTCCGTTCGAACATATAGCAACAGCCAAAAAAACGGGCATTTTCATCGGTTTTAAAATGTATCCGCCACTCGGTTACAAACCACTCGACCATCGCCTCCCGTATATTGAGCAGTTTTATAAGCAGTGCGCAGAGAGAAAGATCCCCCTGCTCACTCACTGCTCTCCGGGCGGAATGACTACCCACGAAGACAGGTTTTATTACCAGCTGGACGGGGTAAACCTGGAAACGTATGGCAAAAACAATGCACATTTTATCCTTGGATACAACCCGGCAACCCCCGAGGGGTATTTTCAGGATGCATATGTTCATCCGAAAAACTGGCGCCCGGCACTTGAACTGAATAACGGACTTAAGCTCTGCCTGGCCCATTTGGGAGGCAATGAGTGGACCGCTGTGGGGATTGAATCGGACTGGATACAGGAGATTGTCAGGCTGACGAAAGAATTTCCGAATGTGTATACCGACGTTTCCTGTTACAATCTTGAAGATGATGCAATGAGAAACAATATTGAGGTGCTTCTTGAACAGGTTCGTGACAATCCGGATTACCACCACCTGCAGGACAAGCTCATCTTCGGTGTCGACTGGTATCTCTCGATGATCACCGGTGCCCCGGAGTACCGGGAATACGTGGAATTGTTCTTCAGGCTTATTAAAGAGATTGACGAGGAGCAGTGGTGGCGATCGACGGTGGTGAATCCGGCGAGGTTTTACGGGCTGGATAATCCGGATATAATTGAAAATATGTACTCAGCTATGGAAGACAACAAAGCGGACAGAGAAAAACGGGAACACGGGTATGAGAAGGTGAAAAAAATCAGTGAATACATAAATACACTCTAACGATAAAAAATGACTGATAACCGATTCAAATTTCTTTTTATACATATAATAATTGCCATATTTATTGGAATATTTGGCAATTGCCTTTTCATAGTATCAGAAAAACCGGATTGTAAAAAAGTTCTATCGGAGTTACCAACCATGGCAGACACAATTATGCTTGATTACGGAGATTACATTGTACTGTACCCTCCCTGTATCTACTGTCCCGAAGATTACATGGACAATATTTTCGCCGTTCCGGAGAAAAATGCTGTCGGCACCAATGATATCGACAATGCGGTATCACTGCTGCATTTTAAAAGTGATACGGAAATCGGAAGAAAGGTTGTGAAAAAAGATTTCATGGAAATGGTCACCGGACCATTCGAGTTCAGGTTTACACCTGTTTGGTCAGACAAGGGTATCGCATACTCACAATCAAAAGGGTTTCTTCTGATCGACATTCCATCCAAACAGGTGTCCATTCACACTATCTGTCCGGGAATATACCAGGGTGAAATCGGTAATTTCTCAATTTTAAATGGTTTAAAACAACTATTCGTTTTCGAGATTTTAAAATCCGCCGGTGAAAATGAGAAAAAATTATTACAGGTAATTCAATTCACGGATGATACATTCAACATCCTTGCAGAACATCCAGCAGGAATGAAAACAACCGTCTACACTGAACCATGGTTCACCTACCGGAACAACATATTGATTTACAACGACAGCACGACATCCCTTGAAACGTATGATGAAAAGTTCAATCCGACAAATAGCGCCCTCGCTCAGGATTTCAATGAGAATAAAAACAAATTCCGTTGTATGCAGGAAATCGTGATCCATCCAACATTACCATTTGCACTCATCATAGAAAAAGGAAAATGGCCGGAAAAAGAGAAATTGGCGAAAGCTGACTCGCTCCCCCGTGAAGAAAGAAGGAAAATTCGGAATGCTCTCTATAGCGAGGAAGCGCGCCTCACCCTCTACCTCTTCCGCTGGACCCACCCCGACCCGAAGCAACGCCTCATCCCCCTACTCTCATCCGCCGGATCCATCTGGAACTCCTACAACCCGCAAAACGCCTATTCCGATTTCACCTTCTCTCCGGACGGAAAATGGGTGGTGTTTCGTGACAAATCGGAGAGCAGCGACAATCCGGTCTTTGTCGCCGTTCCCATCGACGAGAATAATCCGCTGCTGCTCGGCAAACCGGTAAAACTCGGCAAAACCATGCGTGAAGGTTCAACCGGTCCCACCGGTACCGCCTGGACCACGGAACCGACCGCGTTCATCATGTGCGACGGGCTGCTGCTGCACCGGTGGGTATTGGATGAGATCGCCACCATGGGACACCGGAAGATGCCGGATGGAATGCCGGAACCGTGGGTGAAGAAGAGATAGGAACGAACTTCTTTCAGGTTGTTGCAGCAAAAACCTGAAGCGGGGTATCCACTTAAATCCACCAGTTGAAGTTAATTGAAAAATGATTCCAGTAAGCGCTGAAGGCGCGAAACATACTAGCCCGGGCTGGTATGCTGTGCGCTTTCAGCGCTCCATGGTCTAATTCGGTGTATTTAAATGGATAC
>JAFGHA010000118.1 GCA_016930275.1 Chitinispirillaceae bacterium | reverse complement strand
CCGCAACGCCGAAGCCACCGACGCGCTCCTCGCCTGGCAGGGTACCAGTGCCGCTTCCGGCGGTGCGAAAACCCCCGATCTCACCTGGCGGGAACAACACGCGGCGAAGCGATTGACTCATGCGCTTCTGAAGGGCATTACCGAATATGTCGAAAAGGACGTCGAGGAGCTTCTCGGCGAATACGACGATCCGGTCCGGGTGATCGAAGGCCCCCTCATGGACGGGATGAACACCGTGGGAGATCTGTTCGGAAGCGGGAAGATGTTTCTGCCGCAGGTGGTGAAGAGTGCGCGGGTAATGAAGCAGGCGGTGGCCTATCTCACACCGCTCATCGAAGCGGGCCACAGCGGCGGTGCCGCCATGAAAGGGCGGATGGTAGTCGCTACCGTCAAGGGCGACGTCCACGACATAGGAAAAAACATCGTCACCATCGTGCTGCAATGCAACGGCTATGAAGTTATTGACCTCGGCGTGATGGTTCCGGCACACGCCATTCTGGAAAAAGCGCGGGAAGTTGACGCCGACCTCATCGGGCTCTCGGGTCTGATCACCCCGTCGCTCGAAGAGATGGCCTCGGTGGCCGCTGAAATGGAACGGACCGGTTTTACCGTTCCGCTTCTCGTGGGTGGCGCCACCACTTCCAAAGTGCATACCGCGGTGAAAATCGCCCCGCGGTACCGCGGCCCTGTGGTTCACGTGAAGGATGCCTCGCGCGCACCGGGAGCATGCGCGTCACTGCTTCACTCCCGTCTTTCCGGACAATTCATCGCAACCGTGCGCCGTGAACAGCAGCTTCTGCAGAAACGACAGGAAGAGGTGGAGCGAAAGGTAATCATCGCACCGCTCGCGGAAGCCCGCGGACGCCGCTTCCCGATCGACTGGGACAGTTTCTCCCCCGCCGTGCCGAAACAACCCGGAATCACTCTTTTCGATTCGCTTCCGGTTGACATACTTGAACCGTATATCGACTGGACCTTCTTCTTTCATGCGTGGGGACTGCACAGCGCCTATCCCGGAGTGCTCACGCACGAAAAATACGGCGAGGAGGCGAAACGACTGTTCGATGACGCCCGTACAATGCTCAAACGGATCGCCGAAGAAAAACTTTTCGTTCCCGCCGGAATCGCCGGAATCTTCCCCGCGTGCTCCGACACGACGGACTCATTGACGGTCTTTCCCGACGGCAAAAGTCGCGGAAACGCCGTAACCATTCCGACGCTCCGCCAGCAGGTTGACGGTCCGGATTCCCCGCCGCTTCGTTCGCTGGCTGATTTCATTGCGCCGCACGATCTTCAGACTGAGGATTATCTCGGCATGTTCTCGGTCACCGCCGGTACCGGTGTCGAAGCGGCAGCGCGGGGCTTCGCCGTCGGGGGCGATGATTTTTCCGCGGTACTGCTGCGGCTACTTGCCGACCGGATCGCCGAAGCCGCGGCTGAATACCTGCATGAAGTCGTGCGAAAAACAGTGTGGGGCTACGCTCCCGAAGAAGCGTTTTCCGCACCGAAGCTTTTTCAGTGCGCCTATCGCGGTATCCGGCCGGCCCCGGGATACCCCGCCTGCCCGGACCACGCGGGGAAGCAGATCATTTTCGATGTTCTCTCCGTTGAAAAAAATCTCGGCGTTACACTTACCGACTCATTCGCGATGCAACCGCCCGCCTCGGTATGCGGGTATTACTTCGCGCATCAGCAGTCGCACTACTTCGGGATCGGCAGGATCGGAAAAGATCAGGTGGAAGACTACGCGAAACGGACGAAACTCGGTTTGAAGGAGGCACAGCATCGCCTTGCACCACTGCTCGGGCTCGGCTGAGCATCCGGTGACGGTGGTATCTATGACGATTATTCCGGCCGTGAGCCTGGTTTGTGATGCTGTAAGCGCGACGCTATTGACACCTGCGTTCAACACTGAGTGCATGGTGCACGAATGCCTCGGCACGCGCGAACACTGATACAAACGGTGCTGCCTTTCTCAATCCGCCGGAAGTCACTTCCGCAACCGAAATACGCTTGATGAAACTGTCAACTCCAAGTGGCGAGGAAAACCGTGCCGCTCCGCCGGTCGGCAGCACGTGGTTGGTTCCCACGAAATAATCACCGAGAGCCACCGGGGTATACCGCCCGATAAACACCGCCGCCGCATTTTTGATACTCTTGAGATCCTGTTTCGCCCGTTTCGTCATGATCTGCAGATGTTCCGGGCCGATACTGTTGACGACGTCGATACTTTCCTCCCGAGAACCGGTGACAATGACGACAACCGCATGACGCGGCAGCCTGTCGAGCACCGACTTGACGGGAGACTGCAGACGCTCGAAACGTACCGCTTCCGCCACTTTTCCGGCATAGGCGGCATCCTCGGTCACACACACCGCGAACTCGTCACCGGTACCATGTTCCGCCTGAGCCAGCAGATCAAGCGCCACCCATTCGGGAGAAACCGATGCATCTGCCAGCACCACCACCTCACTCGGCCCCGCTACGGAATCGATATCGACGGTACCGTTCACCAGGCGCTTCGCCGTTGACACATAGGCATTTCCCGGGCCGACGATTTTATCGACCGCCGGAATTTTCCTGGTGCCGTATGCCAGCGCCGCCACCCCCTGCGCGCCGCTTACCCGGTATACTTCGGTTATTTTGCAGAGTTTGAGCGCATAGGCAATTCCCGGATCAAGTTCGCTGCGCGGCGGGGTGATAGCGACAATTTCACGTACTCCTGCCACCCGTGCGGGAATGGCGTCCATGAGTACCGTTGAAGGATAAACGGTGTAACCACCGGGAATGTACAACCCGACTCGCTGCAACGGGCGTACAATCTGACTGAGTCGCCCTTCGGCGGTTTTTATGGAGAAACCCGGCTGCAGCTGTTTTCGATGATAGGCCTCGATACGAACCGCCGCCTCACGGATCGCACTACGCAATTCTCTCGAAACCCGCGCAGCAGCTTTATTAATTTCTTTTCCGGTAACCCCGACCGTTCGGGAAGTAAGTCGAACCCCGTCAAACTGTTCCATAAAGCGAAACAGCGCTTTATCCCCTTCCTGCCTGACCGCCTCAAGAATAGCCGCCACCCTGGCGGTCACTTCTCCGTCTCGACGCCGCCGGGCCGACTGCATTTTCTTCATGAACAGCTTTCCCGCCGGCGAACCGTAACGGATAACCGGAATTTCCCGGTTTTTTTTCTGCATAAAGGCTCCTTTTTCCTTTTCTACCTGGTAAAAATACGTCTCAAGGTGCAGAGAAAGCAAAATTCACCCATGAGTCGACACTGTTGTTTCATTATTAAAAACTTACGGTGATATTTCCCTGTCTATCTGCCTACCTGTTTCACCGGTGTATCACAACTACCTTCCATAACAGTGAATTTCCGTCAACGAAAAAGTATCTTTATCCTGAATACCGAAAAAGAGCGGGGAACAGAAGTTCAATATCAGTTCCGGGCTTTTTTATCATTTTTTTGGAAATCCAGGGAGAATATACCCGCAATTTTCGCGAGATAGATCGCCCCGGTTTCTCGATGTGATCACCAACGTTATCGAAATAATTCAGGTGGATCTGTTCGTCACTGTTGCGGTGTCAACGAGATTCGCGTTCCGAAAGACATTCCCTCCGGACAGCATTCTTTCCGATACGAGGCGACAATTGCAGAAGGCTGTATACCGCGAGAATAATAACCGGGAAATAACACTCCATGACATACCGGTCTTCGAGATGCGTACCGACGCCGATGAGAATACGGTACTGCCAGATCATAAGCAACACCGCAACCGGTCTCCACTCACGCCTGCACAGCAATAAAGCGGCAACCGCCAGAAGAGGCAGCAGCACTGCCAATATCGTTTTAACCGCTTTTTCGAGAACAATTACCGGATGTTGCCGGAAGAACGCCATCAGCGGTTTCTTGCTGTTCCGGAATGACACTTGTCCATGTTCACTGAGCGGAAACAATGGACGGGCGAAAAAGAACCGGATATACCGCCTGACTACCGTACCGGCGTACCACAGCGGGTCTTTTTTTATAATACGCACGGCATCCTGCTTTAGAAGGGCGCTGTAGGCGGGAACCCACGCGGGGGCACCTTCCGGATATCCCAGTTCAACCGCCCGTTGATAGGCGATTTTATCATTGCATGCAAAGTGATATTTGGAGGAAAACCGGCCGAGTCCTTCCCAAAGCATTCCTCCGTTCATGCCCTTTGTGAAATTGCCGGTACCGTAGACAGCCCGGTACTGTAGGCTGAACGGCAGGATAAAAAGCAGCGCGATCGGTATTCCCGTACCCACAGCCGTCTTGAGCGCATTTGAAACATGTTTTTCCTTTACCAGTAGAATGGTAGCACCGGTAAACATACACGGCAGGAGAAAAATGGTCGGCCTGAACCAGGAAAAAAACGCAAGTACCGTACCACCGAGAAGGTAGAGCGGCAACGATCTTTTCCCGCGTATATTCCTGACAACCAGATCCAGTGAAAAAACAGCTCCCCAGGCCGCATAATAATCACGCGACGCCACTACGGTCAGTAGTGCGAAGGTCGGAAAACAGGCGTATGCGACCCCCGCCCACCATGCGATTGTTCCGTTTCGGAACAGCTGCCGGACTATTGATATGATGCAGATCATTGCCCAGCAGTCGAGTAGAAGTTGCACCATCTGCAGATAGATATATGATTTCAGCGGAAACACCTTCCAGAACATCCCGAGCAGTATCGCATACCCCCAGGTATCGGTAATTTCCGCCTGTTGTTCACATCGGGCGGTCCGTCCGATTGATTCTACGACCCGGTAAAAATCAAAGTTCCGGCGTACCGGCGGATCAGCATGAATGGTTTTCCCGAAAAGATCGATGAATTCCCGATCACTGCAGAAGCGCCCCGAATCGGCGAAGGTAGAGGCCATGGTATAGAGTGGAATCATTCGTCCGGAATCGATAAACGATTCCCGAAAAAAAATCAGAAACAGCAACCGGACGGCGAGTGCCAGAAGAAAAACCGGTAATGTCGCCTTCTTTATTTCTTTTCCTGATGAAATCGTTCGTTGTATCATACTGCCTTCACCTGCCACCTGCATTCATTTTATCCACCGGTCAAAGAGACAGTATACCATACTGATCGGTTGTCCGGAACAATTTTGCCCGCTTTGCTGCTTCCGGCCTTCAACCGGCACATAAACAGCTTTATTGTATTTCACCAGTGAATACACCATTTTTATCACCAGTGACCGCACCGTAATTTTTTTCCGGTACGGTCGAAACAGGTAACCCGCCACTACCGGTCAACGGAGGTACTGTCATGATCAGGGTTGTTTGTATCGCATCGGTACTTGTGTTATTTCATTTGTCATTCGCAAAGGAAGCGGTGACGCCGCAAAAAGAAGACACCGCAGCCAAGAGCATCGACACCGTTAAGGAGGTACTGTTAACTGCGGAAGAACTTGCCGGATACAACGGAAAAAACGGTAAACCCATATATGTCGCTGTTGACAGCGTCATCTACGACTTTTCGGAGGTGCGGCCATGGAGAAAAGGTAAACATAACGGACATAGTGCCGGCAAAGACCTCAGCCAGGACATAAAACGAAGTCCCCATAAAAAAGCAGTCCTGAAGAAAAGGAAAAAAATCGGCCGTCTCATCCCGACTCCTGCGCCGTCTGCGACACCGGCTGATCAGTGATTACTAAAACGTTTTTTACCGTAGTGATTAAGTGTTTTTGTATTTACCGGGGGAAATGACTGTCCCGGATACATTTCATGAACATTGCAGACGATCCGGAGGAAGCTACTATGCCGGCAACGACACTCAGCTCAGCGTTACAATCAAATGCCAACCCGGCAAACGCAACGAGGTTAAAACGATCTGGGAATCGATGACCAGACCGCATGCGGAATCAAACGATAAAGTACAATTCAGCTGCTACTCATTCGCCAATGAAGATGCCGATGCCATCATCCTTTTTGAAGTACTTTCCGATAGCGAAGTACTTACCACTCTTTATCAGGAAGAATGGTTCAAAAAGTATCTCGCGGCAATGGGTCCGCTCCTCGCCGGTCCGCCGGAAATAGTCACCGGTACTCCCGTCTGGATCAAATAATTCACCCTCACCGGCAAAGCGACCCGGGCATACATTTTTCCAAATTACCGGCGGAGAAAAGCATCTCCACGATCGCTTCATGACCGGTGGATTCGACCTGTGCGCCGGCTGTTCCCGTCCATCCGCAGATGGGATCTACCTCCGCGATTCGATGATAACAATACCCTGCGGCACACCCCGTTGCCTGCCATGCCGGGAAGCGGGAAAAGCTTTGCCGGTAAAAGTATACCGCTGCTGATCAGGGCTGTTTGCCGAAGAACCGGCGAACGGGAATACGACACGGATTTTCCGTGAACATCCGGATATTCCGCCGGCGGCCGCGCTGGTCACGCCGACCATCGGAGCCTTGGTTACCGTTCCGGTGAATGACGGCCATCCATCGTCGAAGTAAAGCGGCCTGATCTGCAGCAGTGAATTGCAGGCGTAATAATGATTGACGCAGAAGAGCGTGTCGTTATCGATGAATATACCGTTATGGCCGGGGCCTTTCCGGACGTCATCGCCCGTATCGAGGATGACCCCACCACCATCGAGCATATCGATACCACCCTTATCGACATAGGGTCCTTTGATATTGTCCGAACGACCGACGACGATTTTATAGGTACTGTTGCATCCGTCGCAGCATTTATCCCATGAAACGAACAGGTAATAATATCCCCATTTGCATATATAGGGAGCTTCGATCCCCTGGCGGTGGTTTGCCAGTGAAATCAGTTCCGGTCGTGTTGACGATGGCTTTCCCGTAGCCGGATCACATTCAACCAGTTTGATTCCGGACCAGAATGAACCGAATGAAAGCCACACCTTGCCGTCGTCGTCCTCGAAAATCGCGGGATCGATGCAATTGTAACTGTCACTGCTGGTCGACTTTACCACCACTCCCTGATCGGTCCAGTTCGGACTGCTCAGAGTCGGTGAAGTGGCAAGACCGATGGCCGAGGTATTTTTCCCGAAAGTCGATACCGAATAATAAAGCCAGTATTTGTTATCTCTGAACATGATATCGGGTGCCCAGAAATCTGAACCGTTATTTGCCGGAACTTCCGTACTGACCCAGCCGGGAGAATTGAGCCCGGAACTGGCGGACCGCCAGGTGATCCTGTCACTTGACGTTTTACTTCCTATACGCATTCCGGTACAATATATCCGGTAAGTTCCGGTCGCCTGTTCTTTTATCAATACCGGATCATGAACCCCGAGATCACCTTTGAGCGGGTTAACGTACTGTGCGGTCCCGATCCCCGCAAGACAAAGTACAAACAAGCTGCACCGGGCGATCTGTCTGGAAAACATCCTATTCACACTCCCCCCGATTGTATAAATTGCATTATAACCATGACCGTAATAGCCGGTTGCATATATGGCTATTTGAAAACTACAAGCCGGTCGTCAGTTCGCTGATTCATATAACAGAGTTTCACCCAGTCGGCCGTTCTGATGGTGTATGAAACCGTCACTTCGTCAAGATACGATTTTACCGGATACTCATCGTCAGCTTCCGCCCCGATGCGCAGATTCAATGGATTTGAAACGGTACCGACGTCGGCAATATTCCCAAGCTGTGTACCGGTAACATCGGCCCCGTCAATAAACAGATGGCAATTACTGTTTCCCGACCGGTCTATTACCGCCGTTACAAAATGCCACGAAGCAGTATCGTTCAGAGCAACCCCCGCTTCAGTCCAGAACGTACCCGGATCTCCCCACACGCCGCCATCAGATACTATCATAAACCGGAAATTATTGAACGAAAAGGTCATAAGCCAGCCGTACTCACTGCTGGCCGGCTCTCCACCATTGGATTTCCCGACAATTGTGTACGTTTCGCCAGTGACGGTGAACTTTATCCATGCACTGACCGTGAGATCCGAGGTTCCCGGATCGAGCACATTCCCCATATCACTGAAATCACCCCGATTAAGATAACTCTGTCCGGAGGCGATCTGCCCCTCTATCTGCGACTGATTCCCGAAACGGTTTCCCGTATACCGGTTTGCTGTGGCGTCTTCAACGGTTCCTTCTGCTTCGTTCAAATGCCAGACTCCGGCGAAGCCGTTTGCCGTATCGAAGACTGCTGCGGAATTGACAGGTCCGACAGCTTCCGGATTTCCCCAGTACATCGTCAGCGACTGCGTGCTGTCGTTTCCGTAAATGGTATCCACCTTAACCCAGAGCACGGCCAGATGAGCGGCGGCATCCCACTTCTCTATTTCATAATCCAGCGGTGTTCCGGTCGATGTTGAAAATCTGATGTCGTTTCCATCCGTCTGCGCCCGGGAAAAATCAAAATTATCGGCGTGCAACCGGATGCACACCGGAAAATCCGTTACCTTTCCGCTGATTTCAGCACCGGTTGCCGACGTGTTCAATACGATTGTACGTGTAAATTTCCACGACGGATTACTGACCACGGCGGCTTCTCCCGAGAATACCATGATGTTGTAACGCAGCGTCTCGGCAACGGCACCATTATCGGAGGTAACGACTATTTCGGGAATAATCCCCGCCGGTACCGAATCCAATACAAGTGTATCCTTCATACCGTCCAGCACCGTAGCAATGGTTGTTCCGGGGATGAGAAGATAACCGTTATCCCGCCTGGACGAATCGGAGAGAATAACCAGCAGCTGCCCTGCCGGTTCAAGTACGGCGGAAGGAGCATGGACCGTGTCGGTATCCGCCGTTACCCCGGTGAGAAGCGCCCGTTTACGGGTGGCAAGATGCACCGCCTGAATATTATACATTCCCGTATCGACCCCGGTGAAACAGTATGCACCGGCGGCATCGGTGGTGTCGACCGCAAGATCAGATACGGGGATACTTCCATTTGCGGTAAAAAACGACGGAATGAGTTGCACCTCCGTCAGTGCCGCTGGTTCCCCGTCAGGGAAGAAAGCCTGTCCCACCACTACTTCATTCGGTGTACTGGTGGACCCTCCGGCCACATCGACCGGGGAACGTGTACAGGCGAATAGAAAAATTCCCGTGAGCGCGGAACATACTGCAGTACATCTCATTCTTCCGACACTCCCTCTTTTGCCAGCGAATCGTGTTTCCGGCTCACGGGGAAAAGTTGCATATTCAACTGGTACACCCGCTCACTTTCTTCATCGCGACTTACCAGTGTTACAATCCGATCCTTGAACGCGGCAATCTCCGCATTTATTATCTCATACATCGCGGGAGAAATACCGATGGTCACCCCGCACATGCTGCGTTCGTCTCTTGGAAAATTTTCGATCGCCGCGACGGCATGTATTGCCATTTTTCTGTTGAATTCACGAATGGCGAGTGTCGCAACACCACTTCGAGCGGTAATTGCGGTATCTACCTGTTCGAACCTGCCGTTTGCCCGCTTCCGCAACAGCCCCAATTTCAGAAGCAGCTTTACCGAAGCTTTCGCTTCATGAGCAGTTATCGACGGCTGAACCAAAGTGGCCAGCAGTTTGTAATCACCCCTGATATCAACAAGGGTAACCAGTTCCCGGATGACCACATTATACCAGGTACTGAAATAATCATACTGATCGGCATCAAGAGCTTTTTCACTCTTTGCGTTCTCCATGGAACGGAGAACCGCATAATATTCCTGCTTTTGTCGACCGGTCTTCGCCTGGTTGAACAACACCAGATTTTTAAAGTATGTTGCCTCCCTTTCACTGAATTTCAGTGCGATACTGAATTTTTCTATCATACTTCTTGAAAGATTTTTTTTGCCTTCCGCAACTTCCTTGAAAAATACCGGCGATTTAATGCCTGCCTCCCGGGCGAAAAACCGGTAGGAGAAATATCTGTTCTGTGATTTCTTATACGTATAGTAATCCCGCAGAAAGCCTCTGTAGTCGTAATATTCAAAAATAGCTTTCATAGAGATTGCTCATATTTTACAGGATAATGACAGTACCGAAAATCGCTGTATTAAACATAGTTAAAAACAAATAACCATGACGACTATTATTCACACGAATTTTAAAAAGTGTACTTCAAATAAGTACAAAAAATGCCATTTATATTTATTTTTAGCTGTTTTCATGATTTTAATTCCTTTATCCAGCGTACACAGGCAGAACCGGATACTCCAGCCTAAAAAATGAAATCCGACGGTCCGACGCTTCAGGCGGAGACAATTATCGGCATACTATTTTCTTGCCACCAACATCGGGCAATGGTACCATTAGATCCAACATGTTGTAATTCATAGGGTTGAATGAAATAACTCACCCAGCGTTACTCCAACAACGACGTTTGCCATGAAACTGGTTATTCAGATACCGTGCTGGAACGAGGAACTGTCCATCGCCGAAGCGATCGGTTCTCTTCCCACCAGAATAGACGGAATTGACTGCATTGAGGTTATCGTTATCGATGACGGCTCAACGGATAATTCAGTTGCCGAAGCCCGACGCGCTGGAGCAACGGAAGTAATTACCTTGCCGCGACATATGGGACTGGCCGGAGCATTTTCAAAAGGGATTGAGGCCGCCATTGAGCGTGGAGCGGATATTCTTGTCAACACCGATGCAGATCTGCAGTATCCGTCCGATCACATCTCCGATCTTATCAGACCGATTTTAAACAACGAGACCGATATCACCATCGGCGACAGGCTGTCCGCCAGACCATCTCCCTTCCCACCGGTTAAAATGTTACTGGAACGGATGGGAACCGGTGTGATCCGGGTGGTGTCCGGAGCGGATGCGAAGGACGCCGCAAGCGGTTTCAGGGCCCTGAACAGGGAAGCTATACAGGCAATGGTTATCCACGATGAATTCTCGTACACGCTCGAGAGCCTCCTGCTTGCCGGGGCGAAAAAACTTCGTGTAACGAATATCGCGATTCCCATCAATACGCCGACCAGAAAATCACGATTGTTTAAAAACATTCCGCATTATATTATCCGGTCCATCGTTACCATTACCAGAATCTACCTGATGTATCACCCGCTGAGATTTTTTGTCAGCATGGGAATCATATTTCTGTTAGGCGCATTTCTTATCGGTATCCGCTTTCTCTATTTTTTCATGATGAACGGCGGTAAAGGTCATATACAGTCGCTGATTCTTCTTGCGGTATGCGCCGGTGCCGGGTTTCAATGCATCATTCTCGGCCTTCTTGCAGATATTGTCGCCGCAAACCGACGTCTGCTTGAACGGATCCGTTTACGCGAGTTGAAAAAAAAGGAGAACTGACCGGATGGGTAAAACGTCTGCCAGGATTCGTCTTTTTCACTACCTTTTTCTGCTGCATTTCATCGTCGTTCAGCTGTTCTTTTACTATCACTATCTTAAAAAGTGGCTCCTGACTGAAAACACCGCCGCATTCCTCCGAAAAGTTCTGCAATGAGGCTGCAGGCGATTCTTCTGAGTATCCCCCTTGTCCTGCTCTGGTACGCGGCCGGCTACCGTACGCTGCAGATAACCGGTTTCATCTGTAAAAAACGCTCGGACCTTCTCATCGCCACGATGCTCGGATTCGGAATAACCGGAAACATTCTGACAATCCTCGGCTTTATTCAGCAGCTCTCCCCCCCGGTCATTCTCAGCGTTCTGCTGCTTATCCTGCTCAGTGGGATGACGAGGCCGTATCTGCTGCTGTTTTCGCTTATCCGGATTGATATCAGACCACTCCGGCAGCCCTACTGGATTGGAATACTGGTATTTACCGGTCTCTACTCCATCAGAGCCCTGCTTCCGCCAACCGGGATTGATGGTCTGATGTACCATCTGACGGTTCCGAAGCTGTTTCTGGAACACAGCGGATTTCATGCCATTCCCTGGATACGGCACTCAGATCTGCCGATGCTCGGCGAAATGGTCTTTCTTATCGGTATCGTATTCAAAAATCCGATACTTTGCCGTCAGATTGCCTGGATTACCGGCCTGTTCCTCTGCGGTGCGATCCTTCTGATAAGTACCGCCATGACCGGCAACAGACGCTATGTGCCGCTCTCGCTGCTTCTCTTTCTTTCCCATACGGTCACTACCGCCAACATGACACTGTGCAACGTGGATATGCTGACGGCTGCGTTTACTCTTTCATCCTTTTATCTCCTCAAGAAATCCGTCGACAATAATGGTTCCCTACGGAAATATCTTCCGGCGCTTCTGCTGCTCTGCTTTACCGTCGAATCAAAGCCGTTCGGAATACTGATCATACCCCTCGCCGGTCTGTACCTGGCCGTTTTCATATACAAAAAAGGGAGTTTCAGGTGGGACATTATTGCCCTCGCGGTAATTGCACCGGTAGCCGCAGGGCTAATATGGTATATGAAAAGCTGGTATCTGTCGGGTATTCCCATTTCAGGAATTACCACGTGGAAAGCATCCTCCGCTGCCGTCGCTGCAGATCAGGCCGGAACCATCGCCATGCTGTGGAATAAATTTCTGTTTATTGCCGGCAATTTCATTTCCGCTCCCTGGAGCTACTCACTTGCACCATACGTGCACCGGATGGACAATTTCGGTCCGTTATTCATCGGGTGCATACCCTTCGCCCTTTTCACCAAAAGAAACAGCTGGTTTAATCATGGTCTATTGTGGGCAACCGGGATATGGCTGTTTTTTATCGCGCTCTCCACCGCCCGCGGATTTCACGGCAATCTGAGCATCCGTTACATGACGGCGGCAGTCGCCCTTTTCGCCATTGCCACCGTTTACACCTATGCCGCCATGAACACTTCACACATCAGATCATTCATCGGTTTCTGTTTTGTATTCTGGGTCGCCGTAAGTTTTACCGTATCGGTAAAACGATACCGCAACGACATTCGATCAGTTGTCACCCTGCAACCTCCGCACGATTATCTTATGGAAAACTACGATCTCTACCCGGTTATCAATTACATCAATTCTCGACTTCCTCAAAGCTGCAACGTCAAAACCGCCTTCGGCTTCGGTACATTTTACATTGACCGGCCCTTCACCTGCGCCCACCGGCGCTTTACCGACCCGGCAATCATGCTGCAGACCTATAAAAATGAGGGGGTAACACATCTGCTCGCGAACAACATTCTGAGACGGGAAGACAACAACTATGAATGGCTTTCGGGAACGTCGATGAAATTGCTTTACCATGCGAACGGATACTATCTTTACGAATTACCATGAACCGGTGTTCTTGCTTTTCGCGACTCATCTCCAAAACAAACCAGCACGACGGCAAGGATAAAAATTTCCCGACCAGATGCCGGAATCCGTTTGCAATACCTTGCTTCGGAGAAAAAACAACCGGAATCTCTGCCGGTATAGGCGGCACGACTGTTCGAGCTTCCCGGGGGTTCTTCACCACAGCGGTTGCGGCAACGCGCTTGTCACAACCGAAGAAAAACACTTCTGCGGTGCCGGCCTACCCGAGCACCTCTTCAATCGACGCAAGAACCGTTTCCGCCGGTACATCGCCACGGACCACCGCGGTTCCCGGTTCCGTCGGAAGTACCAGCCGAAGCGCGCCACCGGTAACTTTTTTATCGGTGAACATCATATCGTACAGCCTGCGGACAGCAGGTCGCTCAGGCAGGCGGGGGTCGGGCATCAGCTTCCGCATACCGCCGTACAACTCGGCTGTTTCATCGGTAAGCATTCCGTTCAAGGCGGCACAGCTGATTGCGCAGTGCATCCCCCACCATACCGCTTCACCGTGAAGCACCTCTTTGAAGTCAAAATACCGTTCCAGTGCATGGGCGAAGGTATGACCGAAGTTGAGCAGAGCCCGCAGTCCGCCCGTTTCATGCTCATCCTGTTCCACCACACCCGCTTTCACCGCGATACTGCGGCTGATTCCCGCAAGTAGAACTGCCGGATCTTTTTTCTCCATGAGTGCATGGTTACTCCGCACAAAATCGAACATTTCCCGTCCGCCGATAAAGGCGTATTTAAACAGCTCCGCATAACCGCTCATGAACTCCCGTTGCGGAAGCGTCGCAAGAAACGCATTGTCTACAAGAACCATTTTCGGCTGGTGAAAAGCGCCGATAAGATTCTTGCCGAGTGGATGATCCACCGCTGTTTTTCCACCCACACTTGAATCGACCATTGCAAGCAGTGTCGTCGGTACCTGAACCACCCCCACCCCGCGCAGAAACGTTGCAGCCGCGAAACCAGCCACATCGCCCACAACTCCCCCACCCAGTGCGATCACGATACTCGACCGCTCCAGTTTTGATGCGAGAAGAAAATCGAGGATACCGTTCCACGTTCCGATTGTTTTATACTCCTCACCATCGGGCATTTCATATACCACCGCGTCAAGGGCCGGTTTCCATCCGGCAATCAGTTCACGGTACAGACCGGCGATCGTGGTATTGGTCACCAGTGCGAAACGGCTTTTCGGAAATAATTTTTTCAGCTCGTCGGGAAGCTTTTCGGCACTACCGTTTTCGAGCAGTATGGGGTATGATCGTTTTCCCAGATTAACAGTAAATTCCATTAAAGTTACTCCTCAATTATATCTGTTGACGCACCTAGAGCTCCGAAGCTTCAAACAAAACCCGGAAAGGTGACACCTGCCGCCTCGGTGGTTTCGACACCACCGCAACTTTTTGAAAATAACTCGTTCCCTCAGCGACATGCACCTGCACAGTATACGAATCGAACTTCCGGATACCGGTCTCCTTGCATATCATCTCCCGGCACACCTATTTTCTCTGAGATTCAGGAAAATCATTCGAACATGCACTTTCAATTCACTGCGAGGCTATTATGGCAACTAAACCCAACATATCAACAACAACGCAACTGCTCGGCATCATCGGCAACCCGGTAGGCCATTCGATGTCACCCGCCATTCACAACCGTGCCTTCGCCGAACTGGGTCTTGACTTTGTCTATCTGGCGTTCCGGGTCGAAGACATCGAAGGCGCCATACGCGGCGTACGGGCAATGGAAAACTTCCGCGGGCTGTCGGTCACCATTCCCCACAAGGTTGCCGTCATTCCATTTCTCGATGACATTTCAGAAGTGGACAAGGGCATCGGCTCGGTCAATACCGTTATGAAAAAGAACGGCCGGATACAGGGATTCGGAACCGACGGACCGGGGGCCAGAAAGGCGCTGCTTGATGCCGGTGCGCAACTCGAAAATAAAAGAATTCTTGTTCTCGGTTCA
Source organism: Chitinispirillaceae bacterium (assembly GCA_016930275.1). Lineage (GTDB taxonomy): Bacteria > Fibrobacterota > Chitinivibrionia > Chitinivibrionales > Chitinispirillaceae > JAFGNB01. Next base: position 1,614 of record JAFGHA010000118.1, on the reverse strand, counting down.
GGCGGTGCGGCCCGGGCGGTCACCTTCGACCTCGCCCATTGTGCCTCTCCCGCATCGATCAGTCTGCTCGGCGTGATTCCTGAAGAACTCTCACGACTCGCTTCGGACCTGCGCAACGGAACGGCAACGCCGATTGATGGCGCACTACTTGACGATGCCACACTCGCCGCCGAAATGGAAAAGTGCGATGTGATCATTCATACGACACCGGTGGGAATGCACCCGAAGGAAGAGAACAGCCTGATACCCGGAAAACTTTTTCGTTCCCATCAGACTGTGATGGACATCGTCTACAACCCGCTCCGCACGAAACTGCTGCGCGATGCCGAAGAGCGTGGACTGAAGACGGTATCCGGATTTGAGATGTTCGTCAATCAGGCAGCTCTGCAGTTTGAAGCCTGGACAGGATGCAACGCTCCCATCGAGGTGATGCGGGAAGCGGTTCTGGAACAGCTGCAGCAATAGTTGCTGTATAGGCATACCGAAGTATGCCGATACCCTTCTATCAATTGTCGCATAATAACAGACATAACTACTATCGTAATCAGTATAAATGTACGTCGTCCCGGTCTCCACCGGGGTTACAATCCGCCTGCTGTTACGAGGCAGTTACCATCTGAGAGCGTTCAACGTTTTTTATATCCTCAGTAATACGTACCGGACGAAGTTTTATCCCTCCACGACATCGATCGAGGCACCGAGCGCCCTGAAGTCATCAACAAAGGTCGGGTAGGTGACACTGGCCGCTTCGGCGGTTTCGATTACGGTTTCGCCTGAAGCGATACATCCGGCAAGTGCAAGTGCCATAACGACACGATGATCGTCATGACCGTTTACCACCGCTCCGTGAAGACGGCTTTTACGGATAAAGAGTTCATCGCCCACTTCTGATATATCGGCCCCCATTTTCGTCAGTTCCTCCCGCATGACAACGATCCGGTCCGTCTCCTTGATACGTGCATGGGCGATATTCGTGAGACAGGTTTCACTTTCGGTAACGCAGGATAGTACCGCCATTGCGGGAAGAGAATCAGGCATCGCATTGAGATCGATGACGTTGCCCTGCAGGTTTCCACCGGTACCGACGGTAACACCGGCATCGCCATGATCGATGACTGCCCCCGCATTTTTCAACACATCAAAAACTCCTTTGTCCCCCTGCGGATCGGAGAAATCAAGCCCCGTGAGTGTCACCGGCCCGCCGGTAAGCGCCGCTCCGACCGCCGAGAAGGTCGCCGAGGAAAAATCCGCAGGCACCGCCATTTCAAACGGTGTGTACGCCTGACGCCCCGGCACGTAAAAATGGGAATAATCCGGGGCATGTTCGAGTTTAATACCCTGGCGCCCAAGCCACCAGAGGGTTATTTCGATATAGGGAACCTCATGCAGATTTACGACCGTTATGTCGGTTCCGTCGCCGTCAATCAGCGGACAGGAAAAAAGCAGGCTCGAAACGAACTGCGATGAAACGCCGTTGACGGTCGTTTTTCCACCCCTGAGCGGACCGTTGATAACGAAGGGAAGATCGCCCCCTTCCCGCTCACGTACGTAGGTCGCACCCAGCGGAGCAAGTGCATCGAGCAGATAATGGAACGGCCGGGAACGCAGCGAGTT
>JAFGHA010000117.1 GCA_016930275.1 Chitinispirillaceae bacterium | reverse complement strand
TACCGATGCAAACGGAGCATTTTTATTGAACGGTGCATCGATAAATCCCCGCGGTTCAGCAGGTAAAATACGATCCACCATGTTCGTTAAGGGACAAAATGTGGTATTCAACAATGTATTTCCACAATTTCTAAAAGTTGAACTCTTCGACATGACCGGTAAACGGGCAAGTGATGTTTTCAATCGTCTATTCGACATTGGTACACACACCTTCAGGATTGCATCACTAATTTCCGGGGATCATGCAGACGGTCTTTATATTGCCCGCATCAGTAAGGGCAGCGAAGCCTATACCGTGCCATTCAACTCATTGGGGCATACCGGTGGTTCGGCTCCAAAAAATACGTCCGGACAGCATTTTCTGACCAAAAAACAGGCAACTGCCGACACCCTGATAGTGGCAATTACCGGGTATCTCACCGCAGCTCTTCCACTCGACTCCGATGTGAGTATAGATTTCGGGAATATCACACTTCTGCAGGTGGATGATCCCGACGCCGTAATCGAAAAAAAGGTTGACTCACTGCTGCTGCTCATGACTACCGATGAAAAAATCGCTCAGACCGCCGAAGTACTGGTTGATATTATTTCTACCGATGACCTTAAAAACAACATGTACGGATCGGTTTTCAACGGCGGCGGCTGTCCTTTTCCTGCCAACACGAAAGAGACTTGGGTAGCCAATCTCGATGCGATGCATGTTGCCGCCGGGCAGACCCGTCTCGGCATTCCGATTCTGTACGGTATCGACGCGGTTCACGGGATCGCCACAATTGAAGGAGCGACGGTCTTTCCTCATAACATCGGAATGGGATGCACCGGTGATACTGCCCTTGTCGCAAAAATGGCCAACATTACCGCAAAAGAGTGCCGGGCTGTCGGCGTCAACCTCAACTTCGGTCCGGCCATTTCGGTGGTACGGGACGAACGCTGGGGCCGTTCATATGAAGGATATGGCGAAACACCCGAAATCAACAGTCTTATGGCCACGGCATACGTCCGCGGACTTCAGGGATACGGTGATATGACCCGACCCGATGCGGTGGCCGCCTGTGCGAAACATTTCATCGGCGACGGCGGCACGACCGACGGTGTCAACGGCGGTGTAACGGAACTGAGCGACGCGACCATGAGAGCGCTCCATCTTCCCCCCTATCAGGCAGCGGTTGCGCAAGGCGTCGCCTCGATCATGCCTTCATACAACGCCTGGAGCCGGAACGGTCAGAGCGTCCGGTGTACCAACGACCACTACTCCCTTACCGACCTGTTGAAAAACGAACTGCATTTTAACGGATTCTGTCTTTCCGACTGGGATGCCATTCCACGGACGGTCGACTCGGAAGTGTATACGGCGGAGAATGTAACGCCCTGTATCAATGCCGGCATCGACATGGCAATGATCGCAACCGTCTACTCCGCGCAAACGCCCTATGACAAACAGGAAAAAATCAGGAATTATGTCGCATCGTTCAAGCAATCGGCGGAAACCGGCACCATACCGTCTGTCCGACTCAACGATGCGGTAAAACGGATTCTGCGCACAAAATTCAGGCTTAATCTGTTTGCGGACGCGAGTTCGAACGCCACGCTACTGGCGGAATTCGGCTCCGCGGAACACCGTACCGTTGCTCGCGAATGCGTCAGGAAATCACTGGTGCTTCTCAAGAACGAGAGCAGTGCGTTGCCGCTGCTGGCGACGGATAACGTGGCGGTAGTCGGTCCATGGGCGAATAACCTCGGCGCGCAGTGCGGCGGCTGGACCATTACCTGGCAGGGGGGTATCGATCCTGCCGGCATCGCCGGAACAACCATCCTCAAGGGGTTGCAGGATGCGGGCGGCAGTAACGTCACGTTTGATGAAACCGGCGATAACCTTGCCGCAGCCGACAAGATTGTGCTGGTGATCGGTGAGATGCCGTATGCCGAAGGACAGGGCGATCACGGCCACGTCAACATGACCGGAGGCTATGCCGATTGTCCGCAATGCGACCTTTACCAGAACCAGCAAATGTCCGTCAATCTGGCCGACTGTCCCAATGCGGGACTCATCGATAAATGCGCGAACAGCGGTAAACCGGTCATCATTGTTCTGATCTCCGGCCGCCCGATGATCATCAACGGGGCGCTGGAAAAGAGCAGTGCGTTCGTATGCGCCTGGCTGCCCGGTTCCGAAGGTGCGGGCGTTGCAGACGTGCTTTACAACAGTGCGAACTTCACCGGCAAACTCACCCATACCTGGCCGGCCTCATTCGAACAGATTCCGGTCAATACCGGGGCGGCGTTCGCCGATGAAAAGCAGGGAAGCGGTGGAACACCGCTGTTCGAGTACGGGTATGGTCTGACGTACTGATTCAATAAACGTTGAAATGTTTTTATTTATTAACTATTTCCCGATTTTTTATGCAACGAGAATCCGATGGAAACCGAAGTCCACAAGAGAAACGCACATATCAACGTTCCTCCACTGGATTCCGGCTTCCGCCGGGATGACGGTATAACCTAACTGGAATACACCATTCGTGCAGATTATTATAAGACAGTTACTACATCGGGCGTGTAGTCTCCAGTACGCTAAACCAGTCATCGAACAGCCTTGATCTGTGACCTAGGCTTCAAGGTATCCGCATAACAATTCCCTTGTGCATTTTTTTCGGACCGGGAAGATCCACCGGCATGCGAAATATATCCGGCACCTCTCCCGCCGCTCATTCCCACAAAAGGAACCTCCGCCATTGATGTGGTGAAGTTACCGGTTTTACTTGAAACCGATACAATAGTTTGGTACGCTGTGTATCTGTGAATTATATTGTTGATATATTCACAGGATAAAGTTTACTGCCGGTCGGGAGGAGTACTCTGGAATAATGCTGTCCAGACGATCACTTCTGAACAGTTCAGATTCCCAAAATCCAATACATTTTCAGAAAAGGCAGCCGATGGGACGGGCATTTTCCGGAGAAGAGAAAAAGCGGGTAAAAGAGCGTCTGCTATCTGTTGGTGAGGAACTGTTTTCCCGTTTCGGTCTCAAGAAAACCTCAATCGAAGAGATTACCGATACAGCCGGTATAGGAAGAGGTAGTTTTTACCTTTTTTTTCCTTCGAAAGAGTTTCTTTATATCGAAGTGATCGAAATGGTTGCGGAGAGGGTTCAACGGTCGATTATTGAACAGATCGCTAAAAACGGCAGGGAACCGGAAGTCATTCTTAAAGCATATCTGAACAGGATTTTCAGGCTTGCCGAAGAAAACCCGTTGCTGAAAGTACTTTTTTCCCGTCGTGAAGAACTTGACGGATTGGTTGATAACCTTCCCCGGGAGCGGATAGCCTCCTTTCTTGTCAATAATGACCGGGTGATTCACCGCACGGTGGAGGTAATGAAGGATATCGGGGTCGATCTGGACATTCCAGTTGAAACCTTTTCCGCTATGGTGAGGGGTTTCAACCTTATCACTCAGCATAAGGAGATCGTCGGGAGCGGTGAGTTCGATAATGTATTCACTTTCATCGCAGATGCTGTAGCCGGGCAGATCCTGACGGGCATTAAAACAAAGGGGAAATCCCGTACATGACGCTGCACATTTGCTGTGCAGCTAAAATGACCGTCGGTGGTTTGGCTGCACCGTTTTACCGGTATAGCATGGTCTCGGGAAGGAGCATCCGGGTGCTGCTGGTCTCAACCCGATTCCGGAAGGTTGGCTGCCAGGCAGCCAAAACAATAGCGTACCGTGCGGTTTTTGGAAGGCGGCAGCATTACCTGAAATACCCGGGAGTGTAACCATGAATGTATTCCTTATTCTTCTGTCCGCAGCATACCTCTGCAGTCTTTCCGCCGGAGAAAAAATCATGAACAAGGATTTCTACGGCGGGAGTCTGGATAACTGGTATGCCTATTGCAACAGTTCCGCCGATAACATCAGTATGAAGCGGGTAGGCGATCTTTATAATGTACTTTTTACCCTCATCGACGGCGGTGAGGAGCTGTGGGAAGTGTTGCTTACTCAACCGATCGCCGTCCGCCCCGGCTACGGGTATCATCTCGGGTTCGGCGGTGTGGGAACCGGAGGGGCCAAAACGGTTGATTTTGGTCTCTGTCACAACGGGAGTTCCGGTGAAGGTGGGGACGGTAGCGATGATTTTACCTATTATACCGGAATGAGCGCAACATTACCGGGCGGAGACTATGCCGAATTCAAAGTGTACTGGGAGAACTCCGATGTCGATGACAGCAATGTCAGGGTCTACATTCAGGGCGGCGGCAACAGCATTGATTTTCAGATAGCCTGGGTGTCGGTTTGGGAAGTGCCGCTCGACGGATCGGACGAGGGAAAAGAACTGGTTGCCAATGTAAATTTCAGTACCGGAGACCTTGAGGGATGGTATGCACTGGTGAACAATGCAGGCGACAAGGTGAGCATGAAAGCAGTGGACGGTGACTATGACGTACTGTTCACCCTGGCCGACGGCGGTGCAGAGACGTGGGAGGTGCAGCTTATACAGCCCATCGGTATTACCGCGGGCAAGCGGTATTCTCTCGCCTTTGGTGGAGTAGGCACCGGAGGATCCAAAAAGATCGAGTTCGGCCTCTGTCATAACGGAGCTACAGCTCAGGGTGGCGACGGCAGTAACGATTTTACTTATTATGCCGGTCTGGATGCGACATTGCCGAGCGGCAAGTATGCGCAGTATACAACGGTATGGGATAACATGGATATCGACGACAACTACGTACGGGTCTATCTGCACGGCGGTGGGAATGCGGTTGATTTCCAGATTTCCTGGGTATCGGTATGGGAGTCACCGATAGAAGATACACCCGTGGATCTGCATGCACGGATGAACCAGCTCGGTTTTTTCCGAGGCGACGCAAAACGGGCTGTATTGACATCGTCAACCGGGGAGAATTTTGAAGTGCGGGATACAGGCGGAACGGCGGTGTACTCCGGAACATTGAGTGCCGCCTCGCAGTGGGAACCGTCGGGTGAAACCGTTCGCAGTGCTGATTTTTCGGCACTGACTGCGGAGGGCACCTATGCGCTCTTCTGCAACGATATTCGGGTGTCGGGGTTCTTCACCGTTGCATCAAATCCTCTTGAAGCGATTGCAGGTGCTACCATTAAAGCATACTACTACCAGCGTGCTTCGACGGCGCTTACTTCCGCGTACGCGGGAGCATGGGCCCGTTCCGCTGGGCATTCCGACAAGTCGGTCACCGTACACTCATCGGCAGGTTCGGGCACTGTCTCCGCGCCGAAAGGGTGGTACGATGCGGGTGACTACGGCAAATACATCATCAGCTCCGGTTTTACGGTGCATACACTCCTTGCCCTTTATGAACATTTTCCCGAATACTGCGCCGGCCTGAAACTCACCATTCCGGAAAACGGCAACACTGTTCCTGATATTCTTGATGAGGTACGATGGAATGTCGACTGGATGCTTGCCATGCAGGATGATGACGGTGGCGTCTATTCAAAGCTGACGACACTCAAGTTTGCCGGTACCGTGATGCCCGAAGACGCAACGGCGAAACGGTACGTTTTCATGAAAACAACGGCTTCGGCACTTGATTTTGCGGCGGTAACGGCACAATGTTCGCGTGTCTATCAGCCTTTCGACTGTGCGTTTGCCCTGAAATGCCTTGAGGCAGCGAAATCCGCCTACGCCTGGGCGGAAGAGCACCCTTTGGTGAAATATGTTCAGCCTGCCGACTGTCAAACCGGGGATTATGCCGACACCCGCTTTACCGATGAATTTTTACTGGCATCGGTGGAACTGGCGATTGCCACCGGTGATGCTGCATCTTACAACTATCAGGCGGAACATGATCTTCCTGGCGCGACAATTCCCAGCTGGCAGGATGTGGGTACCATGGGACTTTTCTCGATTTGTGGACACGCGGATGTATTTGACGC
>JAFGHA010000116.1 GCA_016930275.1 Chitinispirillaceae bacterium | reverse complement strand
CAAAGCCTGCAATAGTGTAAGTTTAAAATAGATCCGGCTAGCAGATGCGGATGCCGGTTTAGGGACGTGGTTTACCGGAGACTTACTCTTGAAAGTGTATCCTATGCTGAAAATTCTGCCGGTTATCACTATTGCCCTCATTACTATCTTCCAACCAATTCTTTCATCCGATGAATTCATTTGGGGTACCGTAACCATGGGAGGCGGAGGATTCGTTTCCGCGATCATCACTTCTCAAACTGAAGAAAATCTCATTTACGCCCGTACCGATGTAGGCGGGGCGTATCGATGGAATGAACAGGATCATTCATGGATTCCCCTCAACGACTGGCTCGACGGCAACAGCAACGGGCTGTACGGTATCGAAGCGCTCGCACTTGATCCTTCGAATCCGGAACGTGTTTACATGCTTGCGGGAACAGAGTACTGGAACGAAGGGAAAACCGTTTTCATGCGATCGGACGATTACGGTACCACGTTCGACACCATCAACGTAACTGCAAAATTCAAAGCACACGGTAACGGCTACGGACGACAGAACGGTAATCGGCTGGCAGTCGACCCGAACAACCCCGACATCCTCTTCTGCGGCACCAGGAAAGACGGGTTATGGAAAACCGGTGATCGTGGGACCACCTGGTCCAAAGTTGCCGGCATTACCGCGCCATCGAACACTGAAGGTATCTGTTTCATTCTGTTCGATCAAAACAGATCTTCCGGCGGTGCTACCCAACGGATTTATGTCGGTCTTTCGGTTACCGGAGACAACCTTTTCGTTTCCGACAACGGAGGATCATCCTGGAGTTCGATGGCACTGCCGACTCTCACGAAGCAGGTCATGCCGCAGCGTGCGGTCTTGACTCCGGGAGGAAAATATCTCTATGTGACCGCGGCAAACGGAGCTGGTCCCGGATTCGGTAACGGGACCACCATCAGTCGCGGCGCACTGCTGCGGTATGATACACAAGCGAAAAATTGGACCGATATCTCCCCTGAAAACTGGATCGACGATCCCCCCGATCCCGAACATCCCGACCAGACGCCCTGGGACGCCCATTTCGGCGGATACGGTGGGATCAGTATGGATCCCGCCGACTCCAATCATCTGATCGTTTCATCCATCAATACCTGGAAACCGCAGCGGTGGAACAATTCAACCCGGGCGGGCTGGGGAGACAAGATATTTGCCACTTCCGACGGCGGTACCACCTGGACGAGTGTGTTCGGCGATATTTCCGATGAAGAAATCAGTACCGTTCCCGATAATGCCCCGATCGCGGTTCTTGACAAAAACGGATACAACTGGATTGAGGGAGAAAGTATTCACTGGGCAGGTAGCATCGAATTCGATCCGTTCAACCCGAAACGGGTATTCGTCACTTCGGGCAACGGCGTATTCATGGCGGATGATTTCTCTCCCGGAAAGCGGTTTTCATGGTACTTTACCGTGAAGAATTTTGAAGAAACCGTTCCGGAGGATCTTGTCAGCATTCCGGGCGGCCCGCTGATCACCGTTATCGGCGACTACGACGGTTTCGTTCATCCCGACATCAACAAACCGGTTCCGGCAAGCCGTCATCAGCCGCAGATGGGCTCCACCTCCGGTATCGACTACGCCGCGAAAAATCCGGGAGTAGTGGTTCGTGTGGGTGGAAATGACAAACCGGAAACAGACAATGAATACGTTTTCCCGCTCTACTATTCCACCGATACGGGAGCGACCTGGAAAAAATTCGCCACCCATCCCGGACCGCAACAGAACTATAAAGGGAAAATAGCGGTAGCCGCGGACGGTAATGTGGTTCTTTGGAATCCGGATGAAAAAAATTACCTCCTGCGTACCGACGACTGGGGAGCCACCTGGACAACCTGCAGCGGCGTTTCCGCACAGAAATGCTTCCCGACCGCCGATCCTGAAAACGAGAATGTCTTTTATGCGTTCGGCAACGGCGTTTACAAAAGTACCGACAAAGGAGCCTCATTCACCAAAGTGGACAACGCGAACTTTTCATGGACCACCGATTTTCAGGCGACGCCGGATCGGGAAGGACACTTGTGGGTAACCGGATTTGCCTGGGACGGCATCAACGGCGGATTTCTTGCACGTTCAACCGATGGCGGATCGACATTCACGAACGTCGATCCCGAAGCGAACGCGCAGTACACGCAGAAAATTCAGCATTGCGAGGCCATCGGATTCGGTAAGGAGGCTCCGGGAGCCTCCTATCCTGCGATTTATATTTTCGGTACCATCGGCGATGTCAAAGGGATCTGGCAGTCGGTTGACGAAGCAAAAAGCTGGATCCGCATTAACGATGACCAGCACCAGTTCGGCTCTCTCTCCAACGGTAATTTCGTGCGGGGCGACGCGAATACGTTCGGTGTGGTATACCGGAGTACCGCAGGTCGGGGGATTGCCGCCCGGTTTCCGGCATTGAATGTCGGCATTGCACATGGGTTCCCCTACGCAATACGGCGCAGCCCACCGCTACAAGCCGATGGCTACGGAGTGGTAAGAATTTTCACGCTTGATGGAAGACTGATTGCGAAACGTCCTCAGGCAGCATTTATTGAAAATGGTACTCACCCCTCCCTGAAAAATCGATTTCCGGCAGGATTGCGTATTTATGAAACCCGCATTCAGAGCAGATCTACCGCACAAAAAACCATCAATCCCTCACGTCGTTGATTTCGTACTTTTTTGATAGTGAACAAATTTCTTCAATAAGACAATCCAGAAAAATATTGTTGCCTGAAATAATGAACAATACCGCAGCAACCGGCAACAAAGAAAAAAGTGCAGGTGTGGTTTTATCGGAATTCATACTTATTTTTTACGAATAACACCTTATTGTTGAGTAATATTCTCATTCAGGTGTCGTCACTGAATATTCATAACATTGCTGCAGTTTAAATTGACGACACCATTCTGAGGAGATATATTGAATACAGTTTCGACAGACGACGCCAGCATTTCCGGTAAATTCGGCGGGGAACCGTATCTACCATTCGTTTTTCAAATTATCCAAAAAGCACTAACTGACCTACCATGTTAGATACTGTAATTTTTATCACTATTTTTCAAAAGGAGTCACATGATTCCCCGATTGATAATTAAACTGGCTTTCATCGTCCCTGTCATTTTCATCTCCAGGTCATTTTCTCAATGCAATCCTGTGGATGCCATCACCACCGCATCGTTCTCGATTACCGGAGGAGAGGCCTGCAGCACGTACGCCAACCTCAGATGGACCTACCGCAGAAACAATGGAACCATGACCATCGAATGGGGCACATCGACTTCATACGGTACCTCTAAAAGTGTGTATGCTGCCAACCCTATAAACATTCCCAACCTGACTCCGAATACTGAATATTTTTACCATGTTTACGGAATATGGCAGGGCCGTACCTACGAATACTCCAAGACATCGTTCACGACCGCAGCGGCTGGTCCGGCAAACCGGGCGCCTGAGATCACCAGTACAGCGTCTGTCGCCTGTACCACCGGTCAGACGCATACCTATACAGTGACCGCAACCGACCCGGATAATGACGAAGTGACCTTTTCTGCAGGTACTATGCCGAATTGGATCACCTTTGCAAACCCGGTACTCACACTCAAACCGGTTACCGGGAGCAATCTCGTCACCGTGAGAATAATCGCTTCAGACGGCAAGGGTGGCACAGACACACTCAATCTTTCGGTAACGGTAACAAACAGTACTGCAGTGATGAAGAACGCATACAGAAACAGCCCAACATTTACCCTACACACCGGCGGTTCACATCTTGCATTCATACCATCGGGAAATTCGCCGGTTACCATATCCCTTCATACACTTAAAGGATCAACCGTTCTGCAGCATTCCGTCGAGCCGGGCACAAGCTCATTCACGCTTCCTGCCGGTATGGCGTCGGGTGTTTACCTTCTCCGTCTGAGTGATACAGTACACTCAAGGTTGTACCCTTTAAATATAAGGAATTAATCCTTTTATTTTTTCTACCAATTCACCGCGATACCTGTAAAAGCCCTCATCCTACCAACACTATGAGGGCTCATTTAGTTTTTGTTGGTTATCCACTTGACTCACCACGCCACTACCGGCTGTGTTTTCCACTGGATAAACCCCGGATATTCTTTATGATTTTTGTGTATTCGACATGTTCAGAGTGTGTCGCTTATTGTATTAACCAGTAAAAAAGTTTGTCGCGACTTTACGAAGTCCGGCGATTAAACCGAAATGTAAACTCATCCAGGTTATACTCAAGATGATCGCAGCTAACCGCACCCTGATGGGTTCCGATGATCCAACGCTTCAGAAGCGATGCGACACGATACATATACGGAAAAAGGGCGGCTGCAGTTTTATTCCGATTCTGTAGAACAATTCGTTTGTGTTTATATCCGCATCCTGAACGCCATTGTAACCGTTCCAACCATCTGTTCTGATGGTGCTGCCCGGCTCCACCGTTTCAAGAATGAACGATTCAAGTTTTTTCGAAGAGGCATCGTCAATTCTTTTCAATCGTATACGACCGATTTTCTTGTCAACAACTTGTGCAGTGATCACTACCAAGGCTTTACTCACAGCCCCTCGGCCTTTGAGCCCTTCTTCCAAACCACCGATGCATGTTTCGTCGATTTCTATGACACCCGACAATTTATCCCTGCCGGGGCGCACCATAGCTCTGCGCAATTTATGCAGCATAAGCCATGTGGTTTTATAACTGCCCAATCCAAGTACTCTTTTCAGGCCAATGGCGCTTGCGCCATTCATCTGATCGGCAACCCACCAGATCGCCCGAAACCGGATTGGCAAGCGGATATGCGAATAGAAGTATTCGATAAAGACGGCGGCCTCGGAACGCTGTACCGTTTATATCATTCGGAAGACAGCCTTGATAAACTTGAATCGAGGGTTCTGACCTCACTCAAGACCATCACCGGTGACATCATCATTTCCGGGTTGTCCCAAAATGCCTGGGTACATATGTATGGTATCGAGAAACTGGGGAAAACCGATCAGACAGGACGATTTGTCATCAACGAACTGCCTCTTGGCAACTGTGGACATAACGAATGCGAATTCGTACTCAGTATACTGATTGTGCGGAACGGAATCGTAACGGCTGACGATTACCAGCTGGAGATTGAATGGAATTCGGCCGGTGACATCGTTGAAGTTGAATTGGAACTGGGAGAAGATGATTAGATGCTGTTCAGAACAGGGGGATTTAGGGGGCGTAAATGTCAATTCTGATCAGGAACTGATTAAGACGTACCTCGGGTTACCTATCAATATGTAGAGATGCGATGCTGTAGTGAAACAGGAAAATGTCCCTTCCGTTTTTCCGGCACGTAAACGTTTTGCACCTCAGGAAATAAGGTAATCAGAAACGCGGTGGTTGTTCTTTCCTGCATTACGGCACGGTCAAATAAAAAAGCCGGTTGATAAACCGGCTTTTTTATTTGCGGAGAATCGTTACCCCGTCAGAATTTCCAGTAGACCTTGCCGGTCCACCACCAGTGATTCGGCCGCACGAGTGCCTCCTCGTACACTTTCGGCT
>JAFGHA010000115.1 GCA_016930275.1 Chitinispirillaceae bacterium | reverse complement strand
TTCACTGCCGTGCAGGCAGCTTAGAAATTGACACTGCCATATCAAATTGATATATGTCCGTTCACTGCCGTGCAGGCAGCTTAGAAATACCGAACAGCCGGTTGATGGTGAAAATTGTACGTTCACTGCCGCGCAAGCAGCTTAGCCTGGTATCGAACAATGCCCTGGTCGATACCAGGGCATTTTTCTTTGTACAACCGCCGGTACTGATTTTATACTTACACTGTCACTGTACCCGACGAATTATTCATGCACCATGTTCCGGAAACAAACTGTCATGCCGATCGATCCGGAAATTACAGAAACCCTTGAACGCATCAGTAAACGTCTGGATGAACCGCAGAATGCGACTGCTCAATCGGATGCACTGGCATGGGGGATTATTGCACTCGAGACCGCCGGAGAAGACAGTGAAAAACTGGATACTCTGCGGCGACGGCTGGTCGAATTTCAGATGGGGGATGGAAGGTTTACCCTGCTGCGGGGAGCATTTGAGGTGTTCTGGCCGACCCCGGCGGTACTTATCGCACTGGCGAACAGTTACGCTTTCGAGGAAAATAAAAGTAGAGGAATTGAATTCCTTCTGCGGATCAAGGGGAAACACTGGAAAAAATCACCGGATGCTCCGGCGAAACATGATACCTCAATTGAAGGATGGCCATGGGTTGTTGCCACCCATTCCTGGGTCATTCCCACGGCAATGGCGATTATCGCGTTGAGAATTTACCGGTATGCCGGGCACGAACGTGTACGTGAAGGCGTCCGGATGCTGCTTGATCGTCAACTGCCGACGGGAGGCTGGAATTACGGAAATACGGTGGTATTTAAATCGTTGCTCAGACCGATTCCCGAATGCACCGGATTCGCCCTGTGTGCGCTGCAGGGATTGGCGGATGAGAGTGCGGTCGTAAAAAGCATCGGGTATCTCAGCCGTGAAGCTGCCGGTATCCGGACTCCTCTGAGCCTGTCATGGTCGGCGATGGGGCTGGATGCCTGGTCGCGGGGTCTGGCTCAGCGGAAGCGATGGATTGTCGAAACTCTCGGAAAACAGAAAATGTATGGTGAGTATCCGGTCAGCCTGCTCGCTCAGCTGGTGGTGAGTTATTATTCGGATTCGGGACCTGTTGCACTGTTTCAAAAGGACGGCGGGAATGGATAAGATACGGGGGCAACGGATTGCCGCTCTTCCCCGAAGGAAGTTTCTTGCACTCGGACTGGGTGCGGGTGCTTCATTGGCGACAGACTGCAGCCTTAAGCGCAAGGAACCGGTCCTCATTTTAAAAGCCGAAAGTTACCGGGACGATCTTCGGCAGATACTCCTGAACGGATTCAAGGAACTGGGAATCCCCCGCGATCAGATTGCCGGAAAAAGAGTCTTGTTGAAACCCAACCTGATTGAACCGCAAAGAAACTGTGAACATATCAATACCAGTCCGCTCCTCCTGGAGGCGGCCGTTGCCGCGTTTCTGCACCTCGGCGCCGCTTCGGTGGTTATCGGTGAAGGGGGAGGGCATACCGTCGATTCGTATCTGGTGGTTGAAGAGGCGGGATTATCGGATGTTCTGCGGGAACACCGGATAAAATTCATCGATCTCAATTTTTCGTCTCTGGCGGTGGTTCCCAATCAGGGCAGACACACGGGAATGAAACATCTTGTACTGCCCCGTGATCTGTTCGATGTCGATATTCTGGTTTCGATGCCTAAAATGAAAACGCACCACTGGGCCGGAGCTACCTTGTCAATGAAGAATCTCTTCGGTATCATGCCGGGAGCTTTTTACGGGTGGCCGAAAAATGTTCTTCATCTGCATGGGATACCAAACTCGATCGTCGATATCAATACGACGGTACGGGCCAAGCTGGCGATCGTCGACGGGATTGTCGGAATGGAGGGGGACGGACCGATCATGGGTACGCCGGTCAACGCGAAGGTGATCGTGATGGGAACGAATCTGCCTGCGGTCGATGCGACCTGTGCGGGAATCATGGATTTGCGTCCCGAGAAAATCGAGTACCTCAAGCTTGCGGAAAATGATCTCGGCCCGATCAGCCTTTCGGGAATCGTACAGCGCGGTGAGAAAATAGAAACAGTGCGGCGGCCGTTCGAGTTGCTTGATTTCATTCCCGCTCATCGGGTTTTAAGAAACGGATGATCCGTTTTTTACCGAGGATCCGTGACCATATTGTGGTATACCCGGTCCGCCCGGAGCCGGATACCGGGCGAACACTCTCTTTCGTGAATGTTCCCGATAAGCAACTCAACCGTACGGTCGATCTCCTCGCGCGTGGTATACCTTCCCAAACTGATTCTGATGGTTCCTTCGATGTCCTTCTGCGGTTTCCCCATTGCAGCAAGTACCTGACTCGTTCCGGAAATCCCGCTCGAACAGGCTGATGCGGTAGACACTGCGAGGCTACCGATTTTCCTGATGAACGCCCGGGTGTCGATACTGTCGAATGACACACTGCTGACGTGAGGAAGACGGGGTGCACTGCTGCCGTTGATGGTAATACCGTTCATTCGGGAGGTCAATTGCCCTTCAAGAGTATCGCGCAATTCCCGGCAATGCTCTGCATTGTTCTGCATTTCTTCACGCGCGATCCGGCACGCTTCACCGAAACCGACAATGGCGGGAACATTATGGGTGCCGCTGCGCAGGCCGGACTCCTGTCCGCCGCCGAAGATAACAGGCGGCAGCGTTTTCCGGATGGTTTCATTGCGGAGGTACAGCGCGCCGATGCCTTTGGGGCCGTAGAATTTGTGTGCTGAAAATGCGGCACAGTCAACCCATCGGGAATTAAAATCAACAGGGATTTTTCCGGCCGACTGTGTGGCATCGGTAAAAAAACGCACCCCGTGTTTGCGTGCGATCGTCGCGATTTCGTCGATCGGAAAAAGAACACCGGTTTCATTATTCGCATGCATAACTGCAAGGAGTATGGTGGACGGTCGCAAAGCATTTTCAAGTTGCGTGAGGTCGAGATTACCGCTCCCGTCAACCGGGAGACGGGTTACTTCGAAACCCTTTTTTTCAAGGTGGCTGCAGGTGGCGAGTACCGCATGATGTTCAACGGCGGTGGTGACGATATGGTTTCCCGACGAACGGAGCGCCATGGCCGTTCCCTGAATCGCCATGTTGATGCTTTCGGTTGCGCTCCCGGTAAAGATGATGTCTGCGGGATGTGCACTTACCAGCTCAGCCACGGCACTTCGGGCCGTTTCCACCGCTTCATGTGCGTCCCAGCCGAAAGCATGATCGCGGCTTGCCGCGTTACCGAATGTATCGGTGAAAAAGGGCAGCATTTTTTCGAGTACCCGCCGGTCGACCGGGGTGGTGGCGCAGTAATCGAGGTAAATGGGAGTTGTTACCGCTGCGGAAGATTCGGATGCCATGATTTCAGGAGGATCCGAGGGAGTGGAGCATCTGCGATTTAAGTTTTTCATCGTTCGGCCCCCATGCGAGATGAGGTATCGCATCGATGAAGGCTTCCCGGTCAATTTCATTTCCTGCAATCCGAGTCGTCATGATTCTGCGCCAGCGACGCCACCGGTTCCATTCGAGTGAAAGGGTGATGATCAGCGTAATAACCGGCAATGCGATACCGCAGAGCGGAATGAACGAGTGCATAAGAAGTGAGACGCCGATTACGATCGGTAACGCACCGTACACCGACAGTGTGAGAAGTGTACGTATGGTGTGTACTGTCATAATGGCGTGGTCGGTTTCGGCAAGGGCCCGGCGCAAACCCTCTTTTTCTTTGGGAATGGAACCGCTCTTTTGCGGCAGCAGTTGAAACATCCCCTCGATGGTTGCCTTGGGAATTGATTTCATCATCGCGATTGTCTGGATATACGCGTTGAGTTCGATTGCCCCCGTTCCCCAGTGATTGATGACGGTTTTACGCCACTTGCCGACGAGCAGTGTGTCGGTCATGATGAAATAGCCGACAATTGACGGCAGCAGGAAGAGTGCGGTCAGGGGTCGCCATGAACGGAGAATGAGTGCTGCGACGAACGAGGCTGCCGCGACAACGACAACGGCGATGACCGTGTTGCGGAAATGGAACGAGCGCCGGTCGATCGTGCTGGTGGTGAGGTCGATGGATTGTTTGATGGGGGTGGGGCAGGAGGGGGAGTTTTTCACGATACTATTCCAACGTACTCAATCATGGAAGAAATTCCCCGGTGGTTGGATCAACTTCATCCGACACTACCCGGCAAGGCTATTCAACTGCAGGTCAAACAGAAAAATGCACCACCTGTCGTCGACATGCGCCATACTGATGCCAGATGACTTATTACAAACCAGAAATGATTCAGCTATAGTTGTGATATTTAAGGAAATCGATTGCTGAATCTTTAGTTTCATTGTCGATATCCTCACGTTGTACAATAGCCTTGAACAATTCAAGATAGGTGATTTTATCCGTTTGGCTTGAAACATTTATGATTCTGTTGAGCATCCATACAGTATGTGCCGTAGGCCTTCGTCTTATGGATTCGACAAGTATGCTCTCGTATTTTTCCCGACCGAATTTTTCAATAAAATGGACGATTGGACCAGGTACGCCGAAATCGACAAATGGATTGTTCTCGAACAGGCGGATTAATGGATCGATCGAGTCACCCGTGAGGTCGTTTTTTTTAAGAAGCTCGCATTGTTCTTCGCAATAATACAGGAAATCATCATCATTCAGTCTGCGAGAGATTTCCTCAACCGCCGCTTTTGTTTGCTGGTTCATTTTCACTCCTTGAATAGTGATTGCAGATCGAAGTTCATTACATCACATTGCCGATACGACAATAAATATACTATTATTGGATCTATTATATTTTAATTATAGATATTGTAGCTCTTTGTCTGATGTGTTTCTCCGGGCAGTATTTCGTGCAGCAATCTTGATGGACCGCCCGCTTCTATACTTCATCTAGCAGGAGTCGTCTTCCAGTGATTCGTTATGCTCTTTTGCCCTTTGTTCGATATCATCGATAGCATCTTCGGGAACACTGGAATTGCGCCGGAGAATTTCAATGTTTGAATCAATGTTCTCTTCACCAGTCTGCTGGCGTGGACTTAACTCACGTTGCTCCCTGTTTACTTCCACATGGACATCATGCGGGAGTGCTATTACCGGATTCTCCTTCGATGCATCGGTTGAAAGCCTTGTTGTGGCAAGCCCACGTTCGTTCAAATTGGCGTGTTGTAATACTTCATGTCCTTCCAGATTGTCTCCGGGAACAGACCTTCTTCTGAAGTCCTCGAAAGTGGTTACTTCATAGGGTTGTATTGCGGGGGCATCCGTAAGCCCCGCCGGGTCTACCCAGTTGACCGGATTTCTAACATAGCGGTATTCATTCGCACCGCCCGACAAACCGATCGGATCTTTACTGATAAATTGCCCTGTCTCGCCATCATAATAACGGAACCGATTGTAGCATAGCCCGCTTTCTTCATCGAACCATTGTCCCTGAAATCGTATCTGACAGTTAACTTCGGCAACATCCGTCTTTTCGATTATTCCCCATGCCTTGTGCATTCCGGACCAAACAATGTGTCCATCCTCGTTGACAAGCTCCCTCGGGGTCCCGAGATGGTCGTTTATGACCGAGTACCATTTTCCATTCTCTATCTTGCACAGAGGGCGAAATGATCCCTGTTCGAACAGCCACGTGATCGGTTCAGTATCATCGATTATGTGGTGAATTACTACATTGCCGCACCAGACAAATCGTTCTTCAGCGTGAGGTCCTTTTTTGCTTAATCGCCGGCCCAACGCATCATACAGATACCGCCAGACCGAACCGTCAGGCCGGGTTACGGAGGCAAGCCGACCGTTTCCATCCCATGTGTAAATCCAATGTTGAGGTGATTGGGTCGACGCATTCACGATCTTTCGTATACGGCGTCCGTTTCCGTCATACTCATATTTCGTATCGCCTGCATTCTGAAGTTGATTTCCGGCACCGTAACTATTCTGAATCTCCCTGCTTCCGGATGTTTTGCTGACAATGTTTCCTGTGCTGTCGTATGCGAACAGCTCATTTTCCCCCAGCGTATGAATGGTTTTGATCAACCGCTGCGCCGGATCGTAGACATTCTCGGTCTTCCCCCAAAATCCGTCATCGATTGAGAGCAGCGATCCGTTTTTATCATATCGATAGCTTCGGCTGATGGCGGCAGCATAATTCGTTCCGTCAGGTAAATCACCGGATAATGTCAATGCATATGATACGTCTTCTGGAAGTACATGCAGACGCTGCTCAATCATATGTCCCACACTGTCATACTCTCGGTCGAGCCGAGTCCGTTTTCCCGGAAGCAGACGTGAGGTTTCTTCTCCATAGGCATTTCGATTGAATGCAACGGTATGACCATCGTGAGTGGCCAGTTCCACTGTTCTACCGTTCGCGTCATATTTGTAATTAACCTCAAAACCCTTGCTGGTAATGTTACGCACCAGATTTCCGGCGGCATCATACTCCATCGTAACCCATTCGTCTCCCTGCAGTTCCTTTAGAATTCTTCCAATCGGATCACGCTCAAACGCGACGACACACTCTTCGTTGATTGCTGATGCCAGGTTACCTAAAGAGTCATACTCGAACGTTGTGGCCGCACCATCCGGAAATGCTTTACTTGTCAGCCTGCCTTTTTCATCGCGGCCTAAAACGATCCGCTGATCCATACTGTCGGTTGTCGCAATGAGCCTGTCTGCAGCATCATATTCATAGGATGTCGACTGTCCGTCGAATCCGACTTCTCTGATTATCCTTCCGGATCCGTCCCGTTCGAAAACAAATACCTCCCCTTTCTCATTGATCACCCGTTCGAGCTGTTTGGGTTCGGTGCCCCACTCGTATCTGATACAGTTTCCGTTCGGATCGGTTTTCTCTAAAAGCCGTTTGCACGGCCCATACCGATATCGAGTCTCTCTTCTCTCTCCGTTTGTGTATTTCGTCAGATTCCGATTTGAATCGTACTCAAACAATATCGAAACGTTATTCGGATAAACAACTTTCAACAGATTTCCCGATGCATCGTATTCAAAATTGGTAAGATCCCCTTCCGGTCCCACTTTTTCAATAAGGCGTCCCTGATCATCGAATCCATAGTGCGTCATATGTCCGAGCGGATCGGTGATGGCTTGAAGAATGCCATTTGCGGAAAATGACTGGGTCATGTTCGCTCCAAGCGGATTAATGCATGAAACGAGGTTGCCGTCCTGGTCGTATAGTAATTTCCACCTCGCACCAAGTGGGTTGATTGTTTCAATCAATCGATGCATTTCATCATACTTGCGCACCCATTCCCCTCCGGTAGGTGCCGTCAGTTTGATCGGCCGATGATGGTCGTTAAATGTTATTTCCCATGTATTACCGAGTTGATCGGTTACCTTCGACCGGTTTCCCATTGCATCGAATTCATAGACAACCATACCGCCATTCGCATCCGTCACCTTGACGATTCGGCCGTATCCATCATACTCAGTCTCCTTTTTTCCGCCGACCGGGTTTACTTCGCAGATTACCTGGCTGCTTGGCAGCCTCTGGTAACGGGTCGTGAATCCCCGGCTGTCGGTCACTTCCGTCCATCCGATGTGGTCGAAGTATTTGAAGGATTTTTCGTCGTACCTATCAAGCCCCGAGGTTTTGATACAACGCCCTTGTTCATCATAGTCGAAAAAGAAGACCCCGCCGTCCTTGACGATCTCACGGGTCATGCGGTACGTATTGTCGTACTCGAAGCGGTCTACAAATCCCCGTGAATTCTGTGCGGCTGCTAAACATCCACTCTCATTGTAGCCATACTGAACGAGAGGACGGTACTGCCCGTCGGACAATTCCAGACATACCTTCTCAATCCGGTCGATTGCGGTGTAGAAAATGGTGAGCCTGCGTTTCTCGATCCGCTGCTGGATACCGGTAAGACGTCCATGGTAATCGTACATAAGGTCGAGCGCCTGACCGGTGATATCTTCAATGCTTGCGAGTTGCGTTTCGATTCCCGGGGCTGCTTCCCTGAACACGAACCTCACTATCTCACCGGTTTCGACATTCCAACGGGTTACCATATATCGGTAACCGACCCTGGAGAGTTCCTGAAACGTTGATAAATTACGGATTATGCCACCGGTGTCAACGGAATCGTCCGGATCGTCGAAATATTCAACCTCGCCTTCAGGGGTAAGGAACCGGTACCGTTTCTCCTCTTTTGTAATAGTGGCGAAGTATCGGGTCGTCCACCCGGGGCCGAGTGGTGCAAGGGATCGATCGCGAAGATTGGTGCTGTAACGACGCTCCCATATCAGGGGTACTTTTCCAGAGATGTAAATATCTTCCTGCGTCGAATAGACTTCACCGGTCGCAACGTCGACCGGGTGTCCCGCCGAAACTTTACCTTTAACCATTTTTTATCCTTGTATGCTGCAGGTCCGACCGGACCCGATGATGATTACCGTCACCCGCTGCCCTTTTTGCCCTGGAGTCGTGACATCCCTGCCGACAACCCCGCGGTTATACCCGCCTGCGCGGTCGATACCGCGATACCCCTTATCAAAGCGGCGATGCTCACCCCGACCATAACATTGCTGAATCCAAGCGTCGCCGCGTTGGGTACTACCGGAATTTCACTGCAGGAAGTTGCGACGAGAGGGGCGACAAACGCCATGGGACCGCCATTGACCGTCACATTGGGGCTTCCGACGGCGGCAGATCCGTTTCCGCCCGGGTAGGGGATGGGAGGCATGAGCAGTTTGACCCAGGTTGACCACTGGGTGAATACCGAAAAGCTGGCTACTACCGAACTCCATGAAGACGCCGCGGTTGCCGTATCGATGCCGGTGACATCCTTGATAAATGCTTCGGCGAACTTCGGTTTCGGAATAAGTGAGCTGATTCCCGCGATGGCAATATTAGCTGCAACGGTCAGTCCCATCAGCACTGTTCCCATTGCGATATTGGTAAGGTAACGATACCAGTAGGGAACGCAGGGTATGATTACCGGAATTCCCATAGGGATATGGGCATAGTACCCCATCGATCCCACATTACATGCCGGCATCCCGTTGACAAACACGTTCGACATGGGGAATTTGGGGGAGAACCACAGGTAGATCGGTCCGAAGTACGGATGCGGCGTCGGAATCGGTGGCGCGGGGGGAACCGACACCGTGTGTACATCGATTCCTATAACACTATCCATCATTTTTACGGCCGGCCAGAGCGGCATATACTACTCCTTGTCTGATTGCAACAGAGATGATGTGAAGCACCGCAGTCTCAATTGACCGAAAGGATATCCACCTTTCCGGTGATCCGTCTTTTACGGCAGGTGATGTTCACGTTGTCGCCGACGGAGAATCCGTTGTAGCGTTGTTTATTCACACAGGCCCGGACGGTGGTGCCCTGATCGTTTATGTAGAGGATATATTGCTCATCCTTCGCCACGGGTACCGAACGTGCTGTACCGGCGATCATTTGCGTTGATGTCGTCATGCCGGGGGGAACGTACTCCTTGTTTTCGATCACCGCATCGACGGTGTAACTGCCGAGTGCCAGACGGTCGATTCCATTGAAGAGTGCTGCGAGCGCAACGCCGACGATAATGACTATGCCGAGAATGTACATAAATACCGGCCTGTTCTGTTGGGTGGTACTCATTGTATGAAGATCTCCTTTTTTCTCATTTCTGGGAGCCAGTCGGGACCGGGATACGGTATTGCCCCGCGCCAGACCAGATCCACCTGTCGCTCCTCCATCCGGATCTGGAGGGTATGCAGAACGATTTCCGGTTCCGTCACCCCAAGTCCGATATCAACGGAAAGTGCGGGGTATTCATCCGGCAGGCGGCAGGTGAACGTTCCTTCGGGAGAAAGATTGACAAGACGTATGCTTTCATCGCCGGAGAGAAACGGTACGATTAGTCCGGGCGAGGCGCCGTTGAAAAACCGGAAGTCCATCGACGGCAGTGCGGTCTGTTCATAAAGAGAACGCTGCACTTCGGGGACCGCCAGGGTATATATCCGGCGCAGTTCCTGCTCTACCGCACGATCGGCAGGCATAACTCCGGCGAGTCCGGCACGCGGGTACCAGTACTTGGAATACCACCCGAATCCACGGGGCATCGGTTGATCCTGCCAGAATTTCATGTCTTCGCAGCAGAGATTTCCCGGATGCAGAATATCATCGGGGTCCTCGATGTTCGGAAGTTCCAGGCCGTCGACGGAGGAGCGCTTGTTCTTTATCACGAATCCCCGACCGAGATGGTTGCGTGGATAGGTATACTGAACGGTCGGATGGGAATAGATGTCCGTTCCGCCGTAGGCCCGTTCATACCGCAGGTCCATTTCGATAAACGGCTCGGGTTCGCTGAAACCGGGATCGCGCATCGTTCTGAATCTGCAGGTACGGTCACCGAATATCAGGATATCGCTGGTATATCTTCCGATGGAAAGTGAGGCGGTCAGCCGTTCAACAGGGACGTTTCCGGGGGTGTACGCCTTGCCGTTGAGAACGATGTCGGTGCCGGATTTCCATGGAGTGAAATCACTTTCAAACCGAACTGATGAGTTCATCGGACCGTCGTAATGCACATCACCGGCAAAAAGCGGGAAATCGGTTTCGGCACGCAGGCACCGGTTGCCGTCAATCATATTGTAGGTTCGCTTGAACAGAACACTCAGAATATACGATCCTTCGGGTGACTGTCCCGGAAGAAACAGTGCTGCTGCGGCCTCTGCAACAGTGCGGGAATCGGCAACCGTCATGGTATCCGTGGTTTCCATACGCTATTCAACCTCAACCTGTAACCGGTTCATCTCGGGCAGCCAGAAGTGTCCCGGGTAGGGGACGGCGAACCGCCAGATCAGATCCACCTCGTAATCCTCGGTTCTGACGCAGACGGTATGGAGTGACGGCCGGGGAACGGTCTGGCCGAATCCGATATCGATGGCAACCGCCGGTTCTTCCCGCGGCAGAGAAAATTTCAACATTCCACCGGGCGACATATTGACAATACGCAGCATATCGCCGCCGCCGAGTCCTTCGACGGCAAGCCCGGGGGAAGCGCCGTTGTTGAACCGTACGTCGAACGCGGGAAGTCTGAACTGCCGGGCAAGCTTGAGGTGATCGCGAGGTACCAGCCCCATTTCCTCTTCGGCGGTAACGGTGTCGATCGGCATGAAACCGGGAACGGAACCGACGAAAACCGATCGTGGATACCATGTTTTCTGATACCAGCCGACTCCCTGCGGAAGCGGTTGATCAACCCAGTTTTCCGGTTTGTTGAGGATGATACGGTCCGGTGTCAGAAGATCGTCAGGATCTTCAATGTTTGGCATGGGCAGTTCATCGATTGTTTCCGGTTTATTTTTAACCGCGATCCCCCGTCCCAACTGGTTACGCGGGTAATAAAAAGGCTGTTCCGGATCACTTATAAGATCTTTTCCGCCATAAGCGAGTTCGTACCGGAGTTCCATTTCGTAAAAGGGCTCCGGCTCTGAAATCTGGGGATCGAGCATCATCCGGTGGCTGCACCGGCGGTTGCCGATAATCCGCAGCTGTTTACGAACCGGTCCCGTTTCAACGAGAACCTCCATTTCAGTACAGGATACTCCGTCGGGGGCGTATGCCTTTCCCACCACCACCACGTCGGTGGCACTTTTCCATGCGACGAGGTCACTTTCATATCTGATGGCTGCCGTCATTGGATCACCACCGTCATAATATTCATCGATTTTACGGAGAGGGGGCGTTTCGTCACAACGGCAGAGCTCCATCTGTTCGATTATCCGATAACTTCGTTTGACAAGTACTGAAAAAACAGGCACGCCGGTGGCATCGGTACCCGATACCAGTTCCCAGACTGCAGGAGCGACAACGACAGTATCCGGCGAATTCATGGGTTCCGCCGTTTGGATGGAGAGGGTGATGTCATATGGACCATAGCAACAATTCCTTCGGTGTCATTCGAGTCAGCTAATCGTTTTTGCGATTACGGGTTAAGCATCACTGAAGTACCTTTAACGGTATTGGAAACCGCTCCTTCGGATTTTACGATCATACCGCTGATGTTATGATCGGCAGTCGCCGCTGAGGTAATTGATAATCCGGATATGTTTACCGATGCGCTCCCGGTGAGCGCCAGATCCATTCCCTTGACACCGATCTTTACTCCGCTGAGGTTGATCGTCCCGTCCCTCTTCATCTCAAGTTTGCTCATTCCGACTTCGAGTGTGATATCGGTTGCAGCTTTCAGTTTTATTGAATTACTGCTCGAAGTGACGGTGATGCCTTTGGTGACGGTGGTCTTCTGCTCCCCCTGAAACGTCTCCGTGACATTTCCCTTCACCTTGATGGTTCCCGTGCCGCTCTGCACGTCGAGCGTATAACCGCCGCTCGATATCGTCACCGAGGTGTCACCCTTGACTGTTTCAGTATGTGTTCCGTCAATGGTGATTGTTTTGTTCTGCTTCACTGTTTCCGTGGAATCCTTGGAGACGGTGACGGAGGAATTGCCTGAAACACTGTCACTCGCGTCTCCCCCCACGGAGCGGGAGCTGTTGTTTTTAATCGTGGTGGTTTCATTATGGTCGGCGGTAAAGCTCAAGTCGTGCGGGGTGTACACCGCGATTCGTTCTGAACCTTCCGTATCGTCGAGAATGATCTCGTTTTTTCCCGCGGTCCGGATCACGCTGTTCGTCTTGTTGGTATCCTTGACCGGAGAAATGGTGTTGGCATTCGGTATGGTTCCCAGACCGAGCGGCTTGTCGGGATCGCCGTCGATATGGCCGACGATCATCTCCGTTCCTTCATGTGAGGGAAAGTGCATCCCGTAATCGGATCCGCTGTAAGGTTGAGCGAGACGGATATATTTGGATGCGGTGGAGTTATTGACTCCCGACATGTCGAACGGAAGGCGCACCTTGTAACGGCCTTTTTCGTCAAGCGAGGCGTACTGTGATCCCTCCGCCTCGATCACCGCGGTCATTATTCCCGGAATTTTCGGGAGTGGAGTTATGCGCGGCGGTGCATAGGACTCTGCCCGTTCGGAAGTGATACAGACGAATTTGTTCTGGTAATTGGGTTCGTTCCGGGTGGTATGGAAGAACGGGTGGGTACCGTTGTGGGTTATCGATGTAATCACGTAGAGGGCGTTGAATTTTTTGCGCATGTGCTCAACAAGTTCAAACCGGCATCCGGCCCTGAGACCTGAGCAGTTTCCCTCTCCGGTGAGTGTCTCCTGGCGGGTGATGTTACGCCGGGCGATGATTTCGGCGGTCTTCTGACCCTGGGAAGTATCCTTGAACGCTCCTCCGTACTCATAAATGCGACCGACATCGCCGCCTTCGATTTTTGAATTGACAAACAGGTCAACTTCGGGAGTCCGGTAATTATAGTTTTTAATGACCACTGCATTCGCAATCAGTCGACGGTTCGATGAAAATTCATGGAGATACTCCTTGTCTTCATCGTCATCACGTTCAGCCATGCCGGAACGTGAACGGTACCGGATCGAGGATTCCTCCGGAATGCTGACGAAATCAGCCGGTTTATCGGTGATGTTCAACCGTTCGCTGGTAACCGATCCGTCAAGTTCCTCCATGAGGAGCGGCTGTTCATCAAAAAAGTACCACCTAAATCGGACGATTGTTTTCAAAAAACTGTTTAGAGATCAAAATTTCCTGCTTACCTATCTGTTC
>JAFGHA010000114.1 GCA_016930275.1 Chitinispirillaceae bacterium | reverse complement strand
GCCGATATTATCGGTAAAGACCGGTTCACCGCGATGCTGTTCGAATGCGCGAATGATCTGGTGCATGAGGATCTCGGAACGCTCTGTCTGCACGGACCGATGCGTCGGCTGCTGCAGGCCCGGCTGCTGCAACCTGCCCTCGTGGCTGTCTGTCTGGGCTACTGGAACCGACTCGTCGAACGGGGAGTCGCTCCGGATATGGTGCTCGGTCATTCGCTCGGTGAGATCACCTCGCTTGCTGCGGCGGGAATCGTATCGGCGGAGGATTGTCTCCGTATCGCAACAAAACGGGGCGAATTGATGGACGAGGTCGCGGCATCCTGCGACGGCGGGATGATGGCGGTGCTGTTCGTTCCAATGGAAACCGTCGAAGCACTTCTCGAAGAACTGAACGCCCCGGAACAGCTGGTACTGGCTAATGATAATGCATCGGACCAGATTGTTCTCTCCGGCGACAACACCCTTCTTAAAAATATAGCCGCCACCATCACAGCACGAAAACTAGGGAAATACCGTAAGGTAGAGGTCGTCGGACCATGGCACAGTCCGTTCATGAACAGGGCTCGTGAGGTGTTTGAAGACTGGGTGGAACCGGTACCGTTCTCGGTACCGCGAATTCCGCTGATTTTCAATGCAACTGCGGAACAGGAAGCCGATCCGGCAACCATCAAACGGCTCGTGACATGGCAGCTCGTACGGCCGGTCTACTGGCGATCATCCATGGAACGACTCAGATCGATGGAGGTGGATACCCTTTTCGAAATCGGACCCCAACGAGTTCTGTCGGGTCTCGCCAGAATCAACGGATTCAAAAAGAGTTCCACAATTTTTAACATCAATTCGATGGCAGGAATAGAGCGGGCCGCATTCGTTTTCATTGCTGATTGATCCACTTTTTACCACACTTTCTTGTTATCCTTCCGATAATCAGTTTACCCCGATTGCGCCGCAGTCGGATTTTGAGTACATTGACATTATAGGGGAGCGGTACCGGCCGGAAAACATCACCGTGTATCTTCGCGTTTATGATCATGATGGCTTTTCCAGTGATTAATGATTTTCCGGTACCTATCCGTGGGTTCCGGTATTTTACCTTTAGCGATAACCAGTTTGCCTGCCGTTTTATCCGTCGGATGTTTAAAAGGAACATTTCCGGCGGCAATGAGAACTCGGAAGAACCATTTATCAATTACCATATAGAAACCGGCTCATGAACCTGTCAGGTGTTTCGGTAAAGAGGTATTTCAAGGTACGGGAGGAACCGGAAATCAAGGAGGCATTTGAATTATGCGAACGTTGTATCTGCTGAGCATGGTGGCTGTTCTGGGTGTGTTCAACACCGGACGGGCTGACGATTCCCAGGAGCCGTTGAACGGAACGGTTACCGATCAGGAAGGTGAACCGATTGAAGGGGCGCTTTTGTGGGTAACCGATCACAGTGAATGGGAGGCGACTACCGATGAAGAGGGAAAATTCCAGTTTTCGGAGCCGGTACCCGAAGGAGTAAGCAGGCCGTTTTCCAAAGGCAGTGGAATCCCGGCGCCATTTTTCAACGGCCGAACCATTCATTTTTCGGTCATTCAACCGTTCACTCCTGTGAAGGTCGTACTGTATGATCTTTCGGGAAAAATCGTTCTTTGGCTGCTGGATAAAAAATTGCCCGTCGAACGGCATTCCATCATACTTCCGCTGCACCGACTCTCCGCCGCAACCTATATCGTTCAACTGACAATCGGTGATAACCGCTATGTTCGCACGGTAATCGTGCGGGAAAACGGCAGTTTCTCGACTGCCCGGCCATCGGCGGAGGCGGTTTCTTCCCTTGCGGCAACGGCGAAACGGAGCAGTGAGCCCGAAGTGATCGATGAACTCAACTGTAAAAAGGATGGTTATGAACAGCTGTATACCGATCTTACCTCATATTTCGGAACACTGGAACTGACGATGCGAATCATCGATACGATACCACCGGTGATTACCATCCTCGGAGGGGATACGGTGAGCTATGCGTTTCAGGATTCCTTAAACTGGAGAAAATACTGGGATCAGGACAGTTTCTCCGTTCAGTTCGAGGTAACCGACAACAGCGGCAAGCCGATCAAACAGCCGTCGACTAATACGCTTATCAATGTAACGCAATCGAGTTTCGTTAATTTTTACTATTACGCCAAGGACTCCAGCAGCAACGAGGCGAAAGCGCGTCGGCTCATTGTCCTTTTCGACTCGACGGTATCCGATACCGAACCACCGATTTTCACCATTGATCCGGATACGGTACACCTGATACGCGGCGAGAAGTTTTTCCCCGATTCAGGGGTTACGGTGGTCGATTCCATCGATAAGCATATCGAGCTGAAACCATGGATTCTCAAGGAAGATGACATCGAAACCGAACATGATCGTTTGAAGGATGTGATCTTCATGGATGTCGAGGGTACCTATACCATGACCTATACGGTGATGGATACCCATATGAACAAAGTATCGGCAACACGGGTGGTTATCGTCGAAGCACCCGAATAATCAACATCATAACAAGTGCGTATCAGTAAAGGCAATGTCGTCTGCAGACCACATTGCTTTTTTTTCAGACAAGAGCGGAATAACCGTAAAAGCATACTGGCTATGAACGGAATGTCGCGTAATGCCTCAGGGGTGTCCCTGCCGGGTGGTCGTATCCGGTTCCGGTCTGAGTCGGATTTACCGATGTTGCATCACGCGACCTCAGGAGCTATTTTTTCCCGGATCGGCTACTTTAACCAACACGGGAGGATTTTTGGAAGAGATGAATTCAGTACTGATTGTGGGGAGTGGCGGCCGTGAGCATGCGCTTCTGAAAGCATTTCTGCGCTCAAACCGGCCGCTGTGCATGTATGCCTGGCCCGGAAATCCGGGGATGGAACGTGACGGGTGCATGCTGGTCGACAAACCGGTAAAGAACTGGAAGGATCTGGCCGACTGGGCGAAGAACAACGGGATCAACCTTACGGTGGTAGGACCTGAAATTCCACTGGTAGAGGGAATCGTCGATACATTCAGAGAAAGCGGTCTGGCAATTTTCGGTCCCGCCAAAGGTGCCGCGGCGATAGAAGGAAGCAAGGCGTTTTCAAAAGATCTCATGAAAAAATACGGTATCCCGACCGCCGCGTATGAGCTGTTTACCGATAAGGAAGCCGCCCGCCGGTATCTGTGCGAAACCGGTGCACCGGTTGTGATTAAAGTCAGCGGACTGGCGGCGGGAAAAGGCGCGATCGTCTGTGATACCATGGAAGAAGCCGAAACCGCACTGACGGAAATCTTTGATGAAAACGCATTCGGTGATGCGGGAAGCACCGTTGTTATCGAAGAAAAAATGGTTGGTGAGGAACTGTCGGTTTTCGTTATCACCGATGGAAAAGAATACCGCATTCTCCCGACGGCGCAGGACCACAAGCCGGTGGGTGATGGTGATACCGGACCGAATACCGGTGGCATGGGGGCCTATTCACCCGCACCGATCGCCACTCCGGATCTCATGACACGAATCGAGAAAGAAATCATTCGCCCTACGCTCACGGCGATGGTTGAGGAGGAGGCGACGTATCAGGGGGTTCTCTACGTGGGCCTCATGATTACCGCTGAAGGACCGAAAGTTGTTGAATACAATTGCAGGTTCGGTGACCCTGAAACGCAGGCGGTACTTCCGCTGGTCACCTGTGACTGGTATGAACTCTTTCTCTCCGCCGCATCCGGCCGGTTGACGGATACCTCGTGGTCGGTGATGGAAGGGTACTGCGCCTGTGTTGTTCTCGCGTCGAAGGGGTATCCGGGTGCCTATGAAAAAAGGCTGGTGATTTCCGGTCTCGACGATTCGGGAGATGCCCGTGACAATACCGATATCTATCACAGCGGTACCGCCGTCAATGACGAAGAACAACCGGTCACGAACGGAGGCCGGGTGCTTGCGGTGAGTTCCTGGGCCGCGACTCTGGAGGATGCGATCGCCCGCGCGTACGAGGGTGTCGCCCGGATTTCCTTTAAAGGAAAGCAGTTTCGGACCGATATCGGCGCGAAAGGGGTTGCCCGTCTGAAAACGATGGAACAGTCTGTATAAATGATATCTGTTCATACCAGTTCAGGGGCTGGGTTCAAACCCGCCCTTACATTCCGTCGGTGACCGACGGTTTATCGATAGAGAACATTGTTCAAGGAGACTACTACCGATGAAAAAAGTGGCTATAGTAATGGGATCCGAAACGGATATGAACATTGCGGAGAAAGCCGTCACCATTCTCAAGGAGTTCGGAGTAGAGCATACCGTGAGTGTGATTTCGGCTCATCGTAATCCGAACAGAATCCGCACCTTCGCTCTCTCGCTGCAGGAACAGAATGTCGGTGTCGTGATTGCAATCGCCGGTCTTGCCGCGCACCTTTCCGGTGTGGTTGCGAGTCTGACCGTGGTACCGGTTATCGGTGTTCCCGGAAGCGGTGGTCCACTCAGCGGTCAGGATGCACTCTATTCGATTGTTCAGATGCCCGGTGGCATTCCCGTCGCCTGCGTCGGTATCGGCAATGCCAAAAATGCCGCACTTCTGGCAGTGCAGATTCTCGGGACAGCCGAGTCGGAGCTCGTCGGGAAAATGTTAGAATACCGCAAAAAATTCGGTGACGATGCCGGCTGAACGTATTGGGCTCGGGGAACTGCTCGATCCCGGAAACCGGGAACTGCTCGAAGATCTTGCCGGACATATCTCCCGCGGGGTGGTTATTGTCTATCCTACCGAGACGATCTACGGGATCGGTGGAAGATTCGACAACCGGGAAGTGTACCGGCGGATAATCACCGCCAAGCGACGACCGCCCGATCAGCCCATGATTCTCATCGCCGCCTCTCGCAGCTCCTTCACCACGCTCGATGTTTCATTTCCGCCCGCAGCTCAGCGGTTGGCGACCACTTGGTGGCCCGGACCGCTCACGATCATCCTTCCCTCTGTAAACCGTCCCGAAGGGATTGCCGTCAGAGTTTCCGATCATCCGTTTTTATCGGCATTGGCCCGTTTTTTCACCCTCCCGTTGTTTTCGACCAGCGCCAATGTGAGCGGTACCCCGTATTGTTCCGATCCCGATGTGATTTATAATGAAATGAAGGACCATGTCGATTTTATGGTCGATGCCGGGGTTCTACCGGTATCGGAACCTTCATCGGTAGTCCGGGTCGCAGAGGATGATACCGTCACGATACTCCGTGAGGGGAGTATTTCCGCTGCTGCTATAACGTCTTCGACGACCTGAGTATTTCCTGCCGTTAACAACAGTACGGTACCTCACGCTTCCATCTATCGGGAAATTTCCAGAATCTCGAACGTATGCAGGTCCGGGGGTTCCGCCGGAAAGCTGAAAACCGTCAGATTGAAACCGTGAGCGGCAATCTGTTTCTTGAACGCAGGCCAGAAACGGCGGCAGGGGTCGGCGATCCATGCGCGGCCATCCCTTTTGAGCAGTTCTCCGATACTGTGGATGATCGGATCGATCCATCGCTCTTCATAAAGTACGTCTGAAGCGATCAGTGCGTCGAACCGGTTTTTGAACGGGTGGTGCCGCCAGTCGCTGCAGACGACCCGGGGAATGCCGCCGTTGGCACCGATATTATACGCTGTAAAGCAGCACCCGTGGTGAGCGATGTCGGTTGCAACGGTGAATGCATCGGTGCGGACCGCAAGTGCCGCGGCTATGATCCCCAGCCCGGATCCGAGTTCGCAGATACTCCAGTCCGGTGGAATCGTATGCCGCGACAGAAATTCCAGCAACGGACGGCTGGACGGCCATTGTTCGGCCCAGTAGGGAAGAAACCGGTCCCTTTCATACTCTTCATCCGTCAATGTGTCGAGCACCGCATCGGGATCATCCGGTACAGCCATACGCAGGGTGAAACCTCCGGGAAATAAATGGGTGATGTCGTGTGCCGGATAGGGCAGATGTTTCATATCGGGGAATAACCGGTTCATAGAATCCTGACTGGTACGGCGGATATCGGTCAGTTAAAATACATGGCGGCATTATTCGGAGGAACTATTCCAGGGGGACATTTCCGCGGAACGGTGTACTGCTGTTGTTTCAACTCTTCCCTTAGTATATTCACTCTATGGACAAACTTCCTGCTACCGCCGGGGAATCGCCGGAAGATCCCCGACTTAAGAATGACACTTCCGATATCACCTCATTGCCCCATGAGCCGCCGGTTGCGGTGACCTCCGATCAGGGGGATGTGTCGACTGAGGAACAGGCGGGATATTCACATTCCTCGGTCCGGGTCAGCAGATATGCGATACTCGGTCTGCTGCTGCTGGTAACCATCGGCGTCTATCCGGTGATCAAGATCTTCATCATTCCCGTCATTCTCGCGACAACCTTCACCACGCTGTTCTTTCCTTTGTACAAACGTCTGCTGCTGCTGTTCCGCGGGAAGCGTCCGCTCGCATCGATAACGGCATGTCTCATTCTCTTTCTCTGTCTGGTTATCCCATCGTATATCGTCATGCATATGGTGGTCATCGAGATGGTCCGGTTCTATCATTCCGCCGAACCGATGCTCAAGGAGGCGATGGAACAGGGGGGCGACAGCAGGTTGTTCGTCGCGGTGCGCAATTTCTTTCCGTTCCGCTGGCTTGATTCAGCCGATATCAATCTGGTGAATCTCTTCGGCGACACCATGAAAAACCTGCTTTCTCTTACCAGTAAATTAATCAACAAGACTTCCGCCGGTTTCTTCGGACTTTTCACGACCGTTATCGTCATGCTGTTCACCATGTTCTATTTCTTTATGGACGGCGAAGCGCTGGTACGAAAGATCAAATACCTCTCGCCGCTCCGTGACGATTACGAGGATCTGATCATCGCACGTTTTCTGCTCATTTCACGTGCCACGGTGTTGGGTACCGTGGTAATCGGGATCACGCAGGGAACCTTCGGTGCCGTGACCCTGCTCGTATTCGGAATAAAATCCTGGCTGCTGTGGGGAGTGGTGATGGTATTTCTCTCGCTTATTCCCATGGTGGGTGCCTGGATGGTCCTGATTCCCGCCGGCATCTTTCAGTTGATAACCGGGAGTATCTGGCAGGGAATCGGCATTCTCGTCGTGAGTACTCTGCTGATTTCCAATATCGATAATTTCATACGGCCCCGTCTTGTCGGAAAAGAGGCTAAACTGCACGATCTCGTCATCTTCTTTTCCTCGCTCGGAGGTATCGCCACCTTCGGCGTGATGGGGTTTATCGTGGGGCCGGTCATTGCCGCACTGTTCATTTCGGTGCTTGATATTTACAGTACGGAATTCGAACAGCAACTCATCGAAGCCAACCGACAGCAGCGGTAACCGGAAGCAAGCCAATCGATTTCAAACCGTGCCCGACCGGGTGGGTACACGATCGGTTGAGTCAGAATTTTCCGATATGCTGAGAGTTACTATGGCACCACTGACCTTACAGTATTTTACCATCACGTTCATCGCCCTGATCGTGTTCATTACCATCGGTTTCACGTTCTTTCTGCGGTGGATCTTCCTCAAATCGACGCTTCCGCGGGGGAGGTTCAACTTATTTCCGCAGGCGGTGATTATCACGACCGCGCTGTCGATGGTCATCATGGTGAGCGGCTATATCACAACGGAACGGCTGCTCGAAAACGAGGAAGGGCGGATCGGCAGGCAGACGCATCTTACCGTATCCATGGTGAAAACCCTGATAGAAGGATCGATCAGCCGTATCGACGCCGGTGCGGCGACCATCGCCGGTTCTCCATGGCTGGTTGACGCACTGAAAAATCCGGTACCGGACAATATCGGTAAAGCCAATACGGTACTCGACCGTTACCGCCGGACTTTCGGTGCGGCGGTGGTGTATCTGCTCGATGCTTCGGGATTGACAATCGCTTCGTCGAACCGGGACGACCGCGACAGCTTCGTCGGCAACAACTACTCATTCCGACCGTATTTCACCGGTGCCGTGCGGGGTGCTCCGGTATCCTATTTCGCCGTCGGCGTCACGTCGGGAAAAAGGGGATACTACCGGAGCACTCCGGTGATCGATTCCTCCACCGGAAGCGTCCTCGGTGTCGCCGTTATCAAAAACAGCCTTTGTGAACTCGATTCGGTTTTCGCTTCGGTGCCCGACGCCTTTCTGATCGATCACCGCAATATGATATTTCTCGCGAGCGATACGCTGCTGCAGGGAAGACTGTTCTGTGTGGGGGAAGAAACCGTCACCTCGGAAATTGAACTGAAAACCCAATTCGGCTGGTATTCACTGGAGCCCGTGCTGAGCGAATGTGCCGTATCCGGCAGTATAATCAGATACAAGAGGGAGAACTATCTGTTCGTCAGAACCGGGTTGCTTGTTGCCGACTGGTCAATTGTTCTTATTTCTTCACTGGTATCTTTACAGCGTTATTACCTGCTGGGGCTTTCCGTTACCGTTGTTTTCCTGCTGATCGTTCTGGTGGTGTTCAGCCTGATTCTGCTCCATCAGGTGAAGGTATGGGTTGAAAGTGTTTTCCTTTCGGAAAAACGCTTTCGGACGATATTCGATACGGCGCCGGAGACCATTGTCATTATCGAAACGGTATCCGGAATCATCGCTGCCGCGAATCCGCAGGCTATCGCTCTGGTACGGCAGGGTATCGGGAAGGTAACCGTTTCCGAAGTGCTCGGGGCAGACGGCGGATCATCGGCTGCGTTCACCCTGCCGTTGACTCCGGAAAAGGTGTGTGGTGTTTTTCGTCTCACTGCAGATGGAGGTGTCCGCAGCCTTTCGGTTTCAAGTGCACCACTGCAGTACAAGAGAAAAAAATGCATCGTTTCATTCTGGCGGGATATAAGTGAAATCATTGAAACACAACATGCACTTGCCGCAAGCGAACGTCAGTACCGTGAGTTGACCGAGCTGCTTCCCGAAGGGGTGTTTGAGGTCAACGCCAACGGTACTTTTTCGTATGCGAACCGCCGGGCGCTTGACATGTTCGGATATACGGCGGAGGATCTGTCCGGGAAAGTATCACCTGCGGATGTCGTGATTGCCGAGGATGCAACGCGGGCGATGTCGAATATCCGGCGGGTCATGCTTGAGCATTCTCAGGGACACCATGAATATATCGCACGCAACACCGACGGGAAGACATTTCCGGTATTAGTGCACAGTACGGTTATGCTCCGGGAAGATACGGTCTGCGGCATCTGCGGTGTCGTCATCGATCTGACGGAACGCAAACGTATCGAATACGAGCTTCAGAAAACGG
This sequence comes from Chitinispirillaceae bacterium, assembly GCA_016930275.1. Taxonomy (GTDB): domain Bacteria; phylum Fibrobacterota; class Chitinivibrionia; order Chitinivibrionales; family Chitinispirillaceae; genus JAFGNB01. Next base: position 9,709 of record JAFGHA010000114.1, on the reverse strand, counting down.
AGAAACTCGAAGCACTAGGCATACTTGCCGGCGGTATCGCTCATGATTTCAACAACCTTCTCACCGCAATATGGTCGGGGTTTTCTATGATACGAATATCAATCGGGAACAATCCGGAAATTGTCGGCGTCGTTAATGAAATGGAAAACGCGATACGACGGGGGAAGGATCTCACCGCACAGTTGCTCACCTATTCCAAAGGGGGCGCTCCGGTAAAAAGTGTCACTTCTCTCGAGACGCTGGTCAGGGAAACGTCCGGTTTCATCACGACCGGAACCGCCGTCAAATGCACCATCGATTCGGTTCCGGATCTGATGCCGGTTGATATTGACGGAACGCAGATCAGTCAGGTGGTGCAGAATCTGCTGATCAACGCGATTGAAGCGATGCCGTCGGGAGGTATCGTCTCCATTCAGCTGAAAAACAGAACCATTGACGATGCGCAACCGGGGACTGTTCCTCCGGGCAGGTATATAGAGATGGTGGTGGCGGATACCGGCTCGGGTATACCGCAGGAGGTGCAGACGAGAATTTTTGATCCATTTTTCACGACCAAACCCGAGGGCTCCGGGCTTGGACTCGCGACCACCTATTCCATTGTTAAAAAACACAACGGGCACATCTCGCTCCTCAGTACCGAAGGCAAGGGTACGTCGTTTACCATACTGTTACCGGTGACGGAAAAGAAAGAGATACCAAGCGGGTCGGCAAGGATAACAATGCGTAACGGCAGCGGCCGGATACTGGTGATGGATGATGAACCGACTATTCTGACGGTCACACAGAAGCTGCTGAAGATGATGGGGTACAGCGTTACTACCGCATGCGACGGTAACGAGGCGGTCACGCGATATCGTGAGCAGAAGGAAAAAGGAGAACCGTTCGATGTCGTGATACTGGATCTTACTGTTCCGGCCGGGTTGGGAGGCAAGGAGACCGTGCGCCGGATTCTGGAGATCGATTCCGACGCGAAAGCCATTGTGTCAAGCGGCTACTCGAATGATCCGATAATGGCGGATTATACCTCGTTCGGTTTCAAGGCGGTGATCGCGAAGCCCTATAACATGCAGCAGCTGCATTCGGTTGTACAATCGCTGCTTTATCCGGAGGAAACGGCGACATGAGACGGAACCTTGTTCCCTTCTCCTCATTTACAATAAGGTAATTATCCGGAATACTATTCCGATTTCCGGTCTAAAGAGTATTCATATCTGCCGTTATGGGAAATATCAGTAAGTGGGATAGGGCAATTTTATATTTCTATGCCCCCACCCGTTATCCCTCCCCCGTTTACGGGAGAGGGAAACTGATAATTCGTACCGTGGTAATGGCATATTAGCCTCGCTGACAGGAAAAGCCACTTAAGCGAGGGGAGGGGCTCAGCGAGGAAAACGGGAAATATCACATCATTTGCTTCCGGCACAATTGAATTTATACTTCCGTTGCCGGACAGCTCATTATATACTTTCACTCCGGCCCGATGACTGTTGCAGGAAGAAAACGGTCCAGAACACGGTAGGTCCACGCGGATGCATCGTGTAGCGGTGCGGAATATAACGGCGCTTTTTTCACTGCCGAACGCATAGCCTCCGGAAAACCCGTATGTACCTGATTGATCTCAACTTCGTCGAAGGAATATGCTGCCTGCTTGCGATACTGATGCAGGGAGGTGTTCTGGCACTGCGGCGACGCCCGATAAAGGAAATTCTCCTCACCGCGACGGCGATAACGCCGGTAACACTGCTGGCGGCAACCGCCTTTACGCGGTTTCTCAGCTGGGACGAGTCGTATATCTTTTATGATATTGTCAACTATGGCCCGGGACGATTGACACAATGGGAAATGGGAGCTTTTCGAACCACCGTCACCCTGCTGGGGCCGCTTCTTTACTTTCTTCAAACCTTACTGCCGCTGACGAAAGATCTGGTACTCGTAATCGCGAAAACGCTCCACTGGCTCACGGGACTGCTGCTGATAACGGTGATTGCCGATCAGGTGCAGGCACGTTTTTATCCACGGGTGAAAAAAGGAGTGGCACACACACTGATATACGCAGCGTTAACGGCGCTCCCGGTAACCGGTCTTGCACTCAAAACACTCAACTACGATCTTCTTTCGATGCTTTTCGGGATACTCGGCGGCATATGGTGTATCGCCGGAATGCGCACCACCGACAAACGATTGCTTTTCTGCGGAGTGCTGTCGTTGACATTAGCCGCCCATGAAAAGCTGATCGCTTCTCCACTGCTGTGGATCGCCATGGTTGCCGTTACCGTCCGGTTGACTCTCGAAGCATCCCGGTCTTCGAAACCGGTATTTATTCCGGCGCTTTATAATGCGGTGAAAGTGACACTGCTCTCGTTCGGCGCGGTTGCCGTGTCGTTCTGCTTCGTCCACCTGACGCATGGGACTTCGGCACCGGTTTTCAACGCGGATCAGTTATTCGTCTGCTGGATGTCGAGTGTATGGCCGGTCGTACGGATGTTCGGAGTGCCGTTCATGGTATCGATGATGCCGCAGTCGTTACCCCATGCGTTACAGGGAATTCTCGGACGACTTGCGGTCATCGTATCGGCGGTGTTTCTCCTGTCGGAAGCGCTCTGCACAGTGATCCGGATCAAGGGCAACCGTGCAGGCTGGGTGATAAAAACGTCTGATCGTGTAGTACAGTATATACCTGCGGTACTGTTGAGTATGGTAACGATTGCGGGTATCGCGGCTCAGTACCGGTTGAAGGTATGGATCTGGCCGCTGGTACCGGTCGGGCAGGGTGCCTGCCAGCCGCACATGACCTTCAACGGTATCGCGCACCATTTCGGCGCCGCGTCGGAAGTGGCGCATACCATCGCATCCATGGGGTGGGCCTGTGCGGTTTTCATCAATGCATTACCGACAGTTCTTCTGCTTCTGCTGTTTGCCGCCGCCGCGATCAGAGCACGCACCGGGTATGGGGAGAGTTCCAATCGTCAACGGCTGCCCGATCTTTTTACCGTCATTTTTCTGACGGTGCCGCTCCTGTACGGCGCGTTGCAGATTCCTCTTTTCCCCCGGTATTTCAACGTGTTTCTTGCGGGGATTGCCGTCAGCGGAGCAGCTTCTTTGCTTTCAGTGAAACAACTGCCGTCGGGATGGAGGGCCGGTGTTGCCGGTGGAGTGATTATCATCGGTTTATATGCGGAAATCGTACCGTTTCAACCGATCGGTGCCGCATTCAGGCCGGTATGGTCGAATTACTCAAGGAGGTTCAATCACGACCCGGGTTTCGGCAGTGTGACCCCCTGGTATCCCGGTTGGGGAGAAGAGTTGTATCAGGCGTACCGGAAAATAATTGAAGAAGAAAAGCCCGGTAAACGGCCGATATGCCTGTATCACAATTTTCCCGCTGCCCTGATCAGGCCGCCGTCAACGGTCGTTACCTCGGCGATGCCCAAAGGACACGGACAGCTGCCGTACCGGTACGGCGAGCACGATTACTACATCATCTCCCGCAACGGCGTATCGGCGTATCCGTATATTCCGTTTCCCGAAGGGGTACCGCCGCTGTTTACACTTGCCGACCGGGGGTTCGTGAAGGCGTGGGTGTATCGGGGAAGTGATCTGAGGAAGGCAGGGTATAATTTCTGAGACTTCACCTTCCGGTTGTTCAACCGGGAGGACCTTTCACCTCGTCCCGCTGAGCGGGATCGGCGCATCGCCTCGCCGGGTGCAGAGGGGGCAGGGGGTGAGGTAACAAGGAAAAAAGTTCACCCTTTACACGTACATTATTTATCCTGTCATACCCAGAATCACTGTTTCTCTTGCTGTTGGAACCGAAGATGATTGCAGATGGGTGGATTCCGGAGATGTTTCATATAAGGAATACCTCCCGGAAAATCCGAGTGTAATCTGAAACGTTGCCGGAGTACCTTTTTTATGGAATAGGCAAGGTGGTTTCGCCGGAGGGGAGATTGAATGTGCCGACGTTTTGTGAAGAAATGAAAGAATCTGTATTGCTTTCAGCAGGTGAGTCATTTAGATTGTATAGAGCATTCGGCCCATGCTTTCCGGGCACGTTACCACTCACCCAATCGTTGATGCCGCAATAAAAGATAACTCCCAACAAATGAAAAAATACTACTAATTTCGACAAACCTATCTTTTCAGAATCGGAGGACTGATCGAAATGGATAACGAAAAATTGGAAGAATTCATCCTTAAAGCCTCAAAAATAAAATTAATCGCAATTGGTGTTGACGGCGTTTTAACTGATGCCGGCATGTACTTCAGTCCGGATGGCGACATAATAAGGAAATTCAATAGAAGAGATGGAATGGGAATTCAGATCCTGAAAACCAAAGGAATAAAGACCGCCGTTATTTCAAGTGTCGAGTCGAGAATGGTTGAAATGTGGTGTACTATGTTCAATGTGGATTACACCCGATTAGGGACATCTGATAAATATCATGAAATTGAAAAATTGCAGATTAAACTTGGTATCAGCCTGAATGAAATCGCCTACATTGCTGACGATATTGATGAAATCGATATTTTGAAAAAGGTGGGAGTCGGTGTCACTGTTCAGGATGGCATGTCCGTGAATAAAAGGAATTCGATATATGTGACAAAAAGAAAAGGCGGGGAGGGAGCTGTAAGGGAAGTCATTGAAATGATAATGATAGGAAAAAGTATGATCAAGTAAATCAGTTGCTGCTGACGCGAGGAAAGAACATACATGAATAAGCTGTTTTGAGAAGTAAGCTATCAAAATGATGATGTGTCGACCTTTGGAATTGAGCCGAATCCTACAGTGAAGGAAATGATGCATCTTTTCATCAATGACGGGCACCGAGAAACCTCAATGCGCGTAACGGCACCTGCAGTAGTACTGCGGTCACGTAAACTAGCTTCTGGTGGCGTAACTTCAATGTAGCGGCGAAACCGCGATTTCTTGATAAACAGGTAGGGTGAATAATCAATTTGACGAGACCTGAAAAATGATAAAAATCCATCTGTTACATCTCATTTTTTTTCTCGCATCTACGGTATTTCCCTTTCAGATCAGATACAACCTGTTGCATTCTCATGACATTGATCACAGGAATGTTGGCAATTATTTCAGTTTTATCTTGAATGCTGATACCTTAACCTGCTCGATTTGTGATATCTGCTTTACGCTTGGAGTGAAGGAATACAGTGATACCATGCAGCTGAAAAGAAGCGGAAAAGGAACCTCATTACTGCTTGAAAACAGATCTGAAACTTTAGTTATGGAAAAATTTAAACTGGTGGAAATAAAGATGGATAGTATGATCTTTGGATATCCTGTTCCCGGTTACCTTAAAAAAGAAACAGCATGTAAAAACAGATATTTATTTTTAAAAATCCACAAAGACAATATCGCCGCTCTGGCTGCTCATACAAAAGCTCCTCTTTTGTTTGCGCTGGCAGGAATGGAAGCGGCGACTCTCACAATGTCTTCACTGTCCTTCTGGAAGTATGGTGATGAAACACTGGGGGCTTTATATTCAACCAGTGGCGTTCTGTATTTAAGTGTTCCGATAGTATTTAATGAAGATAAGAATAATTCATATTTCGAAGCCATTGGTGGCTCCTGGGGATTAACCTATGCCTGCGGGTTATTGTTGTTGGGAGGATTGAACTTTGCATTTGGAGATACGTACAGTCGTAAAGAAGTGTTTTGGGGTAATATTATCGGTTTCAATGCGACAATCGCTTTGAGTATAGGAGCTGGAATGATAGAGATGAATTTCAAACGTAAAATTGAATAGTATCCCGGACGTTCTCTTTGAGAGCCGATGAATGAGGTAGATGTTATTCCGAAGCACGCCGCACGCCTTTTTGTCGAAATATCCCCGTGAATCTATCTTTGCCAGGGGGGATATTCCAGCAAGGGGTTTGTTTCATTACTTTCTTTCTGCCTGATAACGGCACATTTTCCGGGTGCTCGATACTGCTCCATGTTATAGGCCGGGGTGTTTACGCGAAAATGTTGCCGTAATTACTGCCGGTTTATTCCAGAGCTCTGCAGTGCGATATTGTTTTCGTGCAAAAAACGGCAGGTACCCCGGTTTTTTATACAGCCAGATTTCATGCCTTCGCCCGTTCAGGGTACATCCCTCGGGAATATCGAAATAAAATTGTTCATGGTAGTTCCCGGTACTCAGCTGTTCGAGTCTGCAGGCGGTATATGTTGCGAGATGCAGTACCTTCAGTGTATCCCCGGATCCAATGTCAATAAAAAAGGAGATGAATGCATGGTGTAGCGTGTCGGCAGGGCGTTTGAAAAACCATGTATGCATGATACAACCATTTTCCTCGGGGACGAGGGATATTTTTTCGATGGCGTATTCTTGCCTCCGTGGCTTTGCGATATCAGCATACGGCTGTATTCCCGTAATATTGAATGTTGGACAATCCTTGGCTCGTTTTAACAGCAGAAGACCATCATAAAAAGATTCCAATGTGAAATTGCCGCTACGGAGCAGTGCCGCTGCACGTGCCCGCGCCGGCCAGGCGTCGTCGTATTCCCGTTTTTCGAAAAAGTCGAACATATAATAATCGGCGCGCATGCTGTCGGTGGGGTAGGGGTTAATGAATGAGTATTGGCGGTCGACAAGTTTCGTCCGGAGCGACGCGTCGGCGGCGATGGGAACTTTCGGCGGGATGAGTGCGATGAGCGAGTCGGTGATCGCGTCATGGGGGGTGTAACGGTAGTGGAAAACGTTGCGGTAGTCGGGGGAGAGCATCTCACGGATGTTGGAACCGATCAGTGAACCGGGGTATAAAAGGAAACCGAGTAACGTCGGTAACAGTACGCTCGCTGTCACGTACCGTAGACGGTATTTGACATTTATCCGTGCAACTCCTTCCACCAGGGTGATGAACAGCGGGGCGCTGAGAATGGCATGACGATGACTCTGTACCGAACCTGCGGATATGAAAAGCATTACAAGGGGGACCACCAGTATCAACCCGTGCGGGAAAGCGATAAACGCCCGGTTGATCGTGAACAGTATCAGCAAAGCGAATAATGCATGTGATGAGAACAGGTTGTGCCGGAAATGGTCAATATACGCCCACAGCGTCTGGAATGCCGTCATTTTTACATTGCCGAAAACGTGCTGTTCGAGCTGCAGCTGGTACTGGTTGGTACCTGCAAGAAACTCAATGGCCGGCGTGAGGATGAAAAACTGGAACAAGGCGACAAATAAAAGAACAATACCGAACCTGCGGTGCGTCCGTATAATCATTACTCCCAGCAGACCGTTGAAGAGAAAGGCGTGTTCCTTGACGAGTATGCCCAGTACGATCGCCCCCCAGAACATACGGGATCTGCCGGTTCGCAGAAAGTACCATGCGAAAAGATGCGGTGCGATGATAAACGCATCGGAGTGAAAGTCGATCAGGTTGATCGGAGCGAGCAGAGGGTGCAGCCAGTAGCACGCCGCAAGTATAAGCGCCGTGTACTCATCCCGCATGAGATGGCGGGTCGTGAGGTATACCACGATGCCGCCGGCGGCGATCGCGATGGTCTGCAGCAGCAGCAGCGTCACTGCGGAAGGGAACAGCGCGAAAAACGGCATGAGAAGAAGAAAAATGATTTCGGTATGTCCGGCCCACATGCAGCCGTTGGTGTCTCCTCCGTTCCAGGTCATTTCCATGAACCTGCCGTCGAGTGTGTTGTAGAATGCCTGAAGCATATTACCGAGATCAAGATCGCAGTTGAAGGCACGGTATTTCTGAATGGACATAAACGTAAAAAAAGCGGAGTAGACAATGAACAGGAACAATACAAATACGAGAGGCAGGTTACTCTTCGATAAGGCTATTTTGCCCTGAAAGATAGATGGTACGCGGTTTGTCAAATATCACCTGATATGAAAGAATGAAGTATACTCGATACCTTTTCAGAAGCACGTTGAAAGAAGTGTTATTTTACGATATAGTAGGGTATGGTTGCAAGGTGGCTGCGACAATATCTTCTTCGTTTCATCACATTGTTGCTTTCCGGCAGACTCGGAACGGGCTGTATAACTCACGGATAAGCAATGGTCGGAGTAGGCTACAGATGAATCAACTCTACTGGCGAAAAAACGATGACCTGTTTGTCATTCCCGATGAGATCTACGAAACGGTATTTTCGACACAGGCCAGCTTTATCGAACGGATTTCCGGAGTTGACCGCAAGAAAATCACCGATGATCTTCTCGATCCCCGGAAGGCGTTGCAACAGGCTGAAGTTCTGCAGGAATTTATTCCTTTGCAGCGGGGGGCAAAGGTCATGGAAATAGGAACCGGTTTCGGTGTCAATCTGGGAGTCTGGATCAGACGATTCGGTGTCGACGGATATGGCGTGGAACCGTCCGACGAGGAGTTCGACGGAACGCTCCCGCTCGCGCGCCGCCTGTTTTCAATAAACAGTATCGAACCGAATCGTTTGCTGAATGGATTGGGCGAATCACTTCCATTCAGAGACAACTCATTTGATATTGTTTTTTCAACGAATGTCCTTGAACACACACAGATCCCCGAGCAGGTTATTATGGAAGCTGTGCGGGTTTTAAAACCGGATGGCGTTCTGCAGGTGATCTATCCAAACTACCACTCTTTTTTTGAGGGACATTACGCTATTTTTCATCCGCCGGTTTTCGCACGATGGTTTTTACCTTGGTATATCCGGATCATAACCGGAAGAGACGCCTCATTCGCCAAAACGCTTCGTACGGAATTGAATCCGTCATGGACGAAACGGGTAATAAAAAAATTGAGAAAACACACCACACTCAAAGTACTTACTCTCGGGGAAGAATTATTCAGGCAACGGATGAACAATTTGAATTTTCAGGAATGGGCCGGTCTTGTGCGTGTTAAAAATATTGTAAGCCACATACGGGGAATGAAACTGCAGTATCTGATTTCCTCCGGCATGATCGGGATGAACCTGTGGACACCGATTGTTCTCACCCTGAAGAAAGGATGAATCCTGTTGGCACGCGTTGCACTCCGGCGTACATTTCTGGTTTCAGCGGCGAAAGTGAGCATTTCAATACTGCTATTGTCAATATTCTTATTCAGGGCGGATATTTCCGGTATTGTCGCTACCGTATGTAAGGTATCCTTTATAACCATCCTGAAAATAGGGGGGCTCGTTACGGCAATCAATCTGCTCTGGGCGCTGAAATGGAATATATTAATTCCAGACATTCCCTTTGGAAAGGTGTTGTCGCTGACGGTATCGGCTCAGTATTATTCAATAATCCTCCCGGGTCAGCTGTCCGGAGAAGTGATGAAAGTCTACCGTATGGGAAAGGATGGCGGAGATACCGGGCTCCTTGCCGCTTCGGTGGTAATCGACAAGTTATCAAGCCTGCTCGCGTTGCTGCTGTGTGCTCTGGTCGGCCTGCTGCTGTCTTCGAACGCCCCGGCGGTTATCTGGATAGTGGTTGTCGGATGCATTCTTATCCTCGGTGTGCTGATGTTGTCTGGGATGTTTCAAAGAACTTCGAATATCTCAAATAATTTACTGATGCTTCTGCCGCTTCCCGGTAAATGGCGTTCAACGCTCTATCACTGGGGGGCACGTTATTTTCATGCCTGGTCGGGATATCTTCGCCGACGGCAGGAACTTGTGAGGAACCTGATACTCAGCGGTATCACACAGCTTTTAGGCATCTTTCTGATTGATGTTCTTGCAACTGATCTGGACATT
>JAFGHA010000113.1 GCA_016930275.1 Chitinispirillaceae bacterium | reverse complement strand
TAGTATGAATATGCAACGAATGGGGAGGGACCTCGCGCTCAGCGCGAGGGGTCTTGGGAAACGTTACCGCAACTACGTTGCTTCTTTATCATACGGGTTTTACCCCTCTGATAAAGCTCCGCCCTATGGGCGGAGTTGTTTACTGGTCTTGCGTGACAACTGTGTAAGTGCTGCAACGGTGTAGTATCTCCATTCCGGATACATAGTTGCATCCTGCCAGGTTTCCTGAAAAAATTCTATTTGACAAACTGTTCTGGTTAAGTTATATTAAAGTTTATAAACTTTATAAACATTGAAAGCGTCATTTTTGAAAGGATAGAATAATGAGCACCAATCCCTACCATTTTGAGACACTGGCACTTCATGCCGGTCAATCGGTTGATGCGTCCCTGTCACGGGGCGTCCCCGTTTACCGTACCAGCGCGTATCTATTTAAAAATACCGAACATGCAGCAAACCTTTTTGCGCTCAAGGAGTTGGGGAACATTTACACCCGCCTGATGAATCCGACCACCGATGTACTCGAACAACGGGTAAGCCAGCTTGAAGGCGGTGCCGCATCGGTAGCGCTCGCATCGGGTACCGCTGCGATTTTTTATTCCATTATTACCCTTGCTGAGGCCGGCGATGAAATAGTCTCGGCGAGCAATCTCTACGGCGGCACGTATACGCAATTTGATGCCATTCTTTCAAAATTCGGTATCAAGGTACATTTCGTCGATGCGAAGAATCCTGCCAATTTTGAATCAAAAATAAACGCAAAAACCCGGGCGCTGTATCTGGAGACCATCGGTAACCCGGTACTTGACGTTACGGATGTCAAGGCAGTCGCTGAAATAGCGCATAAAAACGGGTTGCCGCTCATTGTCGACGGGACTTTTACGACACCCTATCTGTTGCGTACGATTGAACTCGGCGCCGATATCGTCATCAATTCTCTTACCAAGTGGATGGGTGGACATGGTACGGCGATCGGCGGAATAATTACCGATGCCGGAAATTTCAACTGGAAGAGCGGCAATCACCCGCTGTTTACCGAACCCGATGCGAATTATCACGGGTTGCGCTGGGCGATTGATCTGCCGGAACCGCTCGCACCGATAGCATTCGCGTTGCGGGTGCGGACCGTACCATTGCGCAATCTCGGAGCGGCCTTATCCCCGGATAACGCCTGGACATTCCTTCAGGGAATTGAATCGTTGCCGGTACGTATGGATCGACACTGCGCCAATGCGCTGAAGATCGCAACCCATCTTAAAAACCACCCGAAGGTGGCCTGGGTACGGTATCCGGGGTTGGCTGATGATCCTTCACACGGCATCGCGAAGCAGTATCTGAAAAACGGCTTCGGCGGAATGGTGGTGTTCGGCATCGAAGGCGGATATGATGCGGCGGTGAAACTGATTGACACTATCAAATTGTTCTCCCATGTGGCCAATGTCGGTGATGCGAAAAGTCTGATCCTGCACCCGGCAAGTACGTCGCATTCACAGCTCAGTGAGGAACAGCAGCGCTCGAGCGGTCTGACTCCTGATCTTATCCGGCTTTCGATTGGTCTGGAACACCCGGATGATCTGACCGGCGCGCTGGACGCGGCGCTGGCGCAGGTGTGATACTGTTCCGTAATGGTAACGTCGATTTTCATCCCTGAGGCAGACAGCATATGCTGAAGTCCGGACGTGCAGCCCGATTTCCCGTCGGGCTGCAGCTTTTTATACTCCCCGGCGAGTCTTTTTCCCTGCTCCGCAGCAATAATTAAAGCAGTGGCATTTCAATTTGAAAACCCTGCACCCGCAATCCCGAAGCTCAAATAAAGAGTCTGTTGGGTCGGATCCTCATTTTTCAGATGAAACGGATTTTAAGTCAGGAACCATGTTTGTCGGGAATCTGATGGAAAACAAAGAGTATTCCCGACGGACTGGGATAAAGCAGAGTTTTTTTTGGGAAAAAGTCAAATTCTCATAATGGTCTAACATTTTAATAACAAACTTGAAGTTTATTTATTCAGTAATAATATTTTATTGTTTCTCTAACACGTTACTCTCACGATGTAAATAGTTTTAATATCCGGTAATTTTCTACTTTATCACTTTCAAAGGAGTGTGGTATGAGAGTTCTTGCGGCAGTTGTTGTTGCAGTTGGTCTGATAAATTTCACCTTGAATGCCGATGTGAAGGTCGGCGGAGCCGCTGCGGTGGAGTTCACCAAAAAAAGCCAGAACGCTCCGGATCATAAAAATATTGACGGAGCGTGGATCAGGGCGGAACCGAAACTTGCCGGCAGTCTGGAAAACTCCGGATTGACAGGCATGATTCATATGCGGTTTCAGTATAATATGGCGTCTGATGGCAAAGATACTGCAAAAGTTGAAAAGAAGTTTTTAAATGGCCAGGCTCGGCAGGTCTACTTTAAACTTCCAGTTTCCATTCTGGATATCCAGGCCGGCCGCTGGTACGAACAGTACGGGCCGGGCTATAACTATTTCGGACGTTACCTGTATGGTGTGGGTGCTAAAGGCAATGGAAACATGAATACAAATTACAATGTTATTGACGGGCTGAAACTGAAATTGAATATCAATGTAATCAAAAGCGCACTTCAGCTTGCATTTCTGCCGAAAGATAGATTCTTCGAAGATGCCTACCTCATGGCGATGTTCGGCGGCAGCCCGGTTGAAGGGCTGACCTTCAATATCGGCGGAAATTTGGAAGTCATTACCCCAGAAATCGTTGATCCGATAAATCGCTTTATCGTCAACTGTGGTTACACGATCGTGAAGGATCTCGGTCTTGGTCTCTTCGGTGAGTATGCGATTGTGGATTTCAATGAAGCAACCGATAACATGTGGTTCCTCGTCGGTATTAAAACCAAAGCCGGTGTGGTGCTCGATAACATCCAGGCTGAACTTGAAATCAAGAATCATCGCAATAATGAGGCTTCCACCGATGCGAACCTCGCTTGGATGATCCTTTTGCAGAAAAAGATCATGGGGCTGACCCTGGATCTCAATGTGGGTGCTGATCCAACTGTCCTGGGTTCCGAGACTGCCGGAGATGTCGGTGCAATTTTCAGGGTTACGGCGAAATTCTGATTTATTTCTCGATCGATTCAAAACAGGCTGTCTCCGGTTTGCCGGAGACAGCCTGTTTTTTTGTGGATGGTATTATTCAACGCATGGTATCTCAGAATGTAAAGAAAAAGCCGAGAGACGCACCGGTCTGAGTGATGATGTAAAAATTGAATTCATTGGTATAATTGTTTTCCGAATTTGACTGGTGTGTGAAGTCGATACCCGCCAGAACAGGACTCAAGCGCATGAAGAAATGGTTGTTGAAACATAAGTCGATATTCGCCGGCACATCGACACCGGTATAGAGAGTAAACTGGTCTTCGGCGTCGGGAAAACTCATTCCATAGTTAATCTCCGGTCCGATGGAGAAACGTATGATCTCATTGCCGGCGACATGGAAGAAAAGCCCGCAACCGAAATTGAACCCGAAGGAGGTGCTTTCCGACGTCTGGTCGCTGTTGTTGTAGCGGACATACCGGTAGGTATTGAATCCGGCAAACGGGGCGACTTCGATGAAGTCGGAGACGAGGATAAGCACCTGCGGCTGGATACCGAAGGTGTAGGTGGTGGAGCTGTTATCGTTGTTGCTGTTCTGCTGGTTGTGTTGTGTGATCAGATCGGATGTAAGGTTGATCCCGAGAGATACCTCCCCGTAACTTCTGATTGAGAGCAGTAGAATACAACCGGTCAACAGTACTTTTTTAAACATGCGCATCTCCTTCTGAAAATTGGTGTGGCGACTGATTACCCTATAATGTAGTGTCTGCTTGAGATCGGTGTCAATATCCACTCGCCTCGTCAACTCAACAGCGCGGTTCCCGAGGTACATGCCGTTGAATATCCTTGTCACACTACGTACCATTGAAATACGAACCTAAAGAAGGAGGATGTCGTGATTGTTGTCCGTAAGGAATTCTGTTCGCAGAATCATTCCTGTCCGGTGGGGGCGATATCACAGAATGGATTCTCAGCACCGGTCGTTGATGACGAGAAATGCATCTGCTGCTGTAAATGCGTTAAGAGATGTTCGGTGTTCATGCCGATCGGCTGTTGCGGCCAGGGTGCGGGACGGGTGGATGGGGTGAAAAGGAACGGTGTATGTTCGATTGCAGAGACGTTCAATTGAACGTCCTTACTCCGGATCTCCGTTATAATTCGCCGCTTTGTACGTCAGGTAGCCGCCTGAAAGATTTTTCACCCTGAATCCGTTCTCCAGAAGAATCCTTGCGGCGATATATCCCCGCAGGCCCACCCGGCAATACACCTGGATTTCCTTTTTTTTATCAAGTTCCGCAATCCGTTCACGGAGCTTGTCGACGGGTATCAGAACCGAACCCTGAATCGTTCCCGCGGCGTGTTCGCCTCGTGTTCTCACGTCAAGTAATACCGAAGTGGCGTCATCCCGCCCTTCAAGATCTTCCACGTGGAAATGCGGCATCCTGCCGGAAAGGATGTTTTCCGCCACGTAGCCGGCCATATTCACCGGATCCTTGGCACTGCCGAACGGTGGCGCGTAGGAGAGTTCAAGTTCGGTAAGATCCGAAACGGTAAGCCGGTGCCGGACGGCGGTGGCGAACACGTCGATGCGTTTGTCAACTCCCTCTTCGCCGATGATCTGTGCTCCCAGTACTCTTCCCGTATCGGGAGCGAACAGCAGTTTGACCGACATCGTTGTGGCACCGGGATAATAGGAAGCGTGACTGCTCGAATGCGTGTAGGATTTGAGATACGGTATCCCGAGTTTCCGGGCGTTTTTTTCGCTGATGCCGGTTACGGCGGCCGTCAGATCGAAGACTTTGCAGATCGCGGTACCCTGCGTGTGTTTGTAGGTGGAAGGTATTCCCGCCGCATTGTCGGCGGCGATGCGCGCCTGACGGTTGGCGGGACCCGCAAGCGGCATGCTGGCCTTGACACCGGCAACAAGATCGGTGACCTCGACCGCATCGCCCACCGCGTACACATCGGTACTGTTGGTGCGCATATGCTCATCGACGATGATGGCCCCCTGTTTATTCAGGGCGATGCCGCTGTCGGAGAGAAAGCCGGTATCCGGACGTACACCAATGGCAAGCACGACGAAATCGGCTACAAGTTGTTTTCCACTCGAAAGGAACGTGATTATTTTACCGTCGCCGGTTTTAGAAAACTTGTCTGCACCCTTTGTAAGATACAGGTCGATTCCTTTGTGCTGCATATGCCGGTGGAGAATGTTCGCCATTTCCCGGTCGGCAGGAGCGAATACCTGGTCGGCAAGCTCGACAAGCGAAACCGAATGCCCGATGTGGCGGAGGTTTTCTGCCACCTCAAGCCCGATAAATCCCCCACCGATCACCACTGCGTGACCTTTTCCCGTTTTCCGGGCGAAAGTTTTGATCCGGTCCATATCGGGAATGGTGCGGAGGGTGAATATCAGGTCATTTTCGATACCCGGAATCGGAGGGCGGATCGGTGTACTCCCGGGAGAAAGCAGAAGAATATCGTAGTTTTCGGTATAGCTTCTCTCCGGAGTCTTGATGGAAACTGTTTTTTCGGTGGTGTTTATTGCGGTCACTTCCGAGCGTACACGGACATCAATGTTGTATCGGGCATTGAAACGTTCGGGGGTCTGCAGGATGAGGTCCTCACGATCGGTGATTACATCGCCTATATGATAGGGTAGTCCGCAATTGGCGAACGAGATGTATTCGCCTTTATCGAACATGATGATTTCCGCCTGCTCGTCGAGTCGTCGCATACGGGCGGCGAAACTTGCTCCTCCCGCCACCCCGCCGATTATCAGTATTTTCGTCATTTCGCCTCCAGAATTGAAAAAACCGGTAATCCGGAAAAATACTAAAGGCGGTGGGGTATATACCGGATGATTGTTCCGGTTTCAGAGCGGGAATTCTTTGTATAATCCTTATATATAATTATATTTTTCCTGACTACCGGTGCGGTTTGCGCCTGGCCGGAACGCCTGTTTTTTCGAGGAGCTGCGTATGTGTGGAATAGTGGGATATGTCGGATCGAACGATGCCTATCCGGTACTGATCGAAGGGTTGAGTGTACTCGAATACCGCGGATATGACAGTGCCGGGATCGCTCTGGTGAAAGAGAAGGGGCTCGAAGTCTACAAAGATAAAGGCAAAGTTGATAATCTTCGCTCCATCACCACGCAGATCGGGAAAAATTCCTTCGGTACCGGGATTGCACATACCCGGTGGGCCACCCACGGGGCACCCTCGAAGATAAATGCTCATCCGCATACCGATCAGCACTCGAAAATCGCACTGGTGCATAATGGCATTATCGAAAATTATTCGGTCATCAAAGAGCATCTTCAGAACGAGGGCGTGCAGTTTCAGACTGAAACCGATACGGAGGTTCTGGCGCAGCTGGTGGGAAAATATTATGAAGGCGATCTCGCGGATGCCGTCCGCAGGGCATTGCTCGAGGTGGAAGGAGCTTTCGGTATCGCGGTAATAGCCCATGATAAACCGGGGCTTCTGGTGGGTGCGAGAAGAGGTTCACCGCTGGTGGTGGGAGTCGGTGTGGATGAGATGTTTCTCGCCTCGGATGCGGCGGCGATTGTTGCGCACACGAAGGATGTTATTTACCTCAAAGATAACAATCTGATTGAAATGACGCCGCAGGAATACAGTATTACCACGCTTGACAATAAAAAAATAAATCCTGAAATCACCACGATCGAGTGGAGCGCCGATGCACTCGCCAAGGGCGGGTATGATCATTTCATGCTCAAGGAGATTTTCGAGCAGCCCGAAACGATCCGCAATGCGATGCGGGGACGCCTGCTGACCGACGAGGGAGCGGCACGTCTCGATGGTCTCAATCTGGTATTGCAGGAGCTGCGGGGAATTCAGCGCCTGATTTTCGTTGCCTGCGGAACGAGCTGGCATGCGGCACTGGTGGGTGAGTACATGATCGAAGAGGTCGCCGGTATCCCGGTAGAGGTGGAATACGCATCGGAGTTCCGGTACCGTAATCCGATCATCGGTCCGAATACCCTCATTTTTGTAATCAGTCAATCAGGTGAAACCGCCGATACGCTGGCGGCACTTCGCGAAGCTTCCTTCAAAGGGGCTACGGTCCTCGGTATCTGCAACGCGGTGGGTTCCAGTATCGCCCGCGAAACGCACGGCGGTGTGTATCTTCATGCCGGACCGGAAATCGGTGTCGCCTCCACGAAAGCGTTCACTTCGCAGCTGACCGTGCTTTCACTGCTGACGCTGCTGCTCGGCAGAATGCGCCGTATTTCAAACAGTGACGGGGTGAGCATCGCCAAAGCGCTCGAAGCGGTCCCCGATCAGGTCCGGGAAATTCTCAAGCAGAACGATGCGATCAGGGAGATTGCCGAGAATTATGCCCGTCATAACAACTTTCTCTATCTGGGGCGGTCGTATAATTTTCCGGTCGCGCTTGAAGGTGCACTTAAACTCAAAGAGATTTCCTACGTTCACGCGGAGGGCTATCCGGCGGCCGAGATGAAACACGGACCGATCGCCCTGATCGACAAGGACATGCCGTCGGTGGTCATCGCGATGAAAGATTCGATTTACGACAAGGTGATTTCCAATATCCAGGAAGTGAAGGCCCGGGGGGGAAGCGTTATTGCCATCGCCACCGAAGGTGATACCGAGATCGCGAAACATGCGCGTCATGTTATTTATATCCCGAAAACGATTCCGATGCTCACACCGCTGCTTTCGGTTATTCCACTGCAGCTTCTTGCCTATCATATCGCGGCGTTGCGCGGATGTGAGATCGACCAGCCCCGTAATCTGGCGAAGAGTGTTACGGTAGAGTGATTGTCTCCCCGGTGGCAGGTACCACGATGTTTACGGAAGGTAATGTATGAAGGTGTCCAGCATTGAAACCGATAAGGCTCCATTACCGATAGGACCATACAGTCAGGCGGTCGTTTGCGGTGATACGATATATATCTCAGGTCAGATCCCGCTCGACCCGGAAACAGGGGAGGTTGCGGGTGCGACGATTGAACCTCAGGCACGACAGGCACTTGCCAATTTGAAAGCTATTCTTGAATCACAGGGGCTCTCCGTACAATCACTGGTAAAAACAACGGTGTATTTGAGTGATATGGGGCATTTCGGTGCGTTCAACTCGATATACGAAACGATGCTCGACGGTACGCGCCCTGCCCGCAGTGTGATTGCCGTTGCCGGATTGCCCAGAAACGTACTGGTTGAAATTGAGGCGATTGCGTGCCGCTGAAGCGTGACGAATATGAAGTCAAGCTGGAACTCTTCGAAGGACCGCTTGATCTTCTGCTCTATCTTGTCAATAAATCGGAAGTGAATATCGTCGATATCTCCGTGTCGCAGGTGGTGGCGCAGTATCTGGAGTATCTCGATCTGCTGCGGGAACTCAATATCAATGTCGCCGCGGAGTATCTGCATATGGCGGCGACACTGGTGCGGCTCAAGGCGCGGGAACTTCTGCCGCCGGGAGAAGGGGAACCCGCGGATCCCGAAGAGGAAGGTATTTACAACAGGGATCAATTGATCGCGCAGCTGCTCGAGTACAAGAAATTCAAGGAGGCGGCCAATACGCTCCGCACCTTCGAATCGGAACACTACGGCGCATTTTCGCGGGGCTCCGCCGACGTGGTCGAGCATGAACCGACGGAGAAGGATGTCGACCTTGGAAGCATCAGTATTTTTGATCTGCTGGCGGCGTTCAAAAAGGTGCTTGAGCGGTCGCAGACCAGTGATGAACAGCGTCATGTCGTTGAAGCCGATACCGTCAAGATCGATGAACGGATTGAACGGATTCTCGGTATGTTATGCGACAGCGAGGAGGTACGGTTTGAAGCGCTTTTCGAGGGAGATATGCGGAAAATCGTGGTGGTTGTCACGTTTATGGCAATTCTGGAACTGGTAAAAATGCAGGAGATCTCCTTCAGACAGGAGGAGAGCTTTGGAACGATTTTTGTAGTACGACGTCCGGGGGGATCGGTGGAAGAAGGGGAAGTGCAGGGGGTGCAGGGAGCACCGCCTGCCGCGGAAGATGAAAAACAACTCCGTAACCATGCTGATGAGGAGGAATGATGAGTGGCCCCGAACATGATGAAGTATTCGACCTTTCAACAGAAACGGCGTCGAAAAAAACAGCGGTCGCCGGCGGTCCCGATGAACTTCGGATTCTCGAGGCGGTTTTATACGCGTCTGATGAACTGATGACTGCGGCACATCTCAAGACTATTCTGCCGAGTCAACCGGATGCCCGAAAAATCCGGTCGATGGTCGAAAAAATTAATATGCAGTTGCAGAAAGAACGTCATCCGTTCGAAGTAGTCGAAATCGGTGGCGGATATCAGTTCCGGACAATTACCTACTACCATCCCTGGGTTCGCCAGATTTTCAAAGAGAAGGCGGCAAAGAAACTCTCAATTCAGGCGTTGGAATGTCTCGCGATTATCGCGTACAAGCAACCGATCAGCAAGGCTGAAATCGAGGCGATACGCGGAGTCGTTTCCGACGGTGCCATGAAGACCCTGCTCGAAAAAAGACTCGTGACGATCACCGGTCGCAGTGAAAAGCCCGGACGTCCCCTTCTCTACGGTACCACGCAGACTTTCCTCAAATATTTTGGTCTCAATCGCAGGGAGGATCTGCCGCGAATCGAAGAATTCGAAGCCATGGCACGGGAGAAAATGGATGGGTTGTCGATAGATGATCTTGAGCAGGAGGAGATCGACATGAAGGTGGAGGCCGTCGGTGACGGTGAAACCGTCGCTGCTGCTGCGCAGCCGCCTGCCGAACCCGGGGAATCTTCTCTGTTTGAGGTATCGCTTACCGAAGATACTTCCGGTGCCGAAACCGCTGTTGAAGATACTTCAAACGAAACCGTCGCGGAAATCGTGACTGAGGAAGCGGAAACATCGGAGAATAACGGTACTGAATCTTTCGCGGCAGAAGAAGGGAGTTTTGAACCTCCCGAAGAACCGGTATCCGCAACCGTTGCCGTGGAGAATGCTCCTGCGGAAATGCAGACTGCCTCTGCTGAGGATACCCCTGAAACTACCGATACAACGGAATCGGCAAAAGATCGTGAAGATACGGGTGAATTCACCATCGAAGTCGAGGCGAAAGAGATTACTCCTTCCCCGGCACCCGGCGAGGTGACGGAAACTGCCGCTGCTGTTTCTGAGGAAGAGGAGGCTTTTGACTTTGAGGCAGCTCTTGATGATGCGGTAGAGTCCGGTTCCACCACCGAAAAACCGGAAGATGCAGCTGCACCGACGACCGAAGGGGAATTCGATCTGGAGAGCGAACTGTTGACAAGCGTGGAGGATACTCCGGAGAAAACGACAATTCCTGTTGAGGAAAAGGACGATTCCGATTTTTCGGCGGACTCGGGAGCTGCAGCACCGGAAAAACAACCCGTCGACGACGGAGCAAAAGACCCGGTGCACCAGGATTCGCACGAAGGGGCGGAGAATATGTTCGAACTTGAAACGACCGTCGCTAATCTTGCTGAAATTGAGAACAGGCAACCTGCCGCTTCTCCGGAAAAATCGGAGGTGGTTCCCGGTGCAGAGGACGAGGAGATTTTTGATGTCGGAGAGGTCGCGGCGGATGCGCCAGTTTCCGTGGATACTGTCAGGGCCGGTGGCGGAGAGGATACCGCGGCATTTGAAGTGCAGCTTCCCGAACCTGAGAGCGGTAAGGGTGAAAGCACGCCGGAATCCGATTCTCAGAAGTCTGCACCCAAAACCCGCAAGACCGGAAACCGTACCGGAACCGGTAAAAAACCGGTTTCGCACAAACGTAAAACAACAGGGACAACCGGTCAGACCTCGTCGAAAACCGGCCGGGGGAAAAAGAAACCCGGCGCGGGCACCGGAGGAAAGACGCCGGAATCGGCCGGGTGAATCGGCGGTGAAGGCGTGAACAGCACTGTGATGAAAAGGTGAACAGCGAGATGGCTCAGAAATCCGCCGGTGTGAAATCGTCTGCCGCGAAACAGGGGGTGGCGACCGAAACGACACCGCTCATGCGTCAATACAATGAAATCAAGGCGCGAAACCCCGGTACCGTCTTGCTCTATCGGATGGGTGATTTTTACGAACTCTTCAACGATGATGCAAAGATCGCGTCGCGGGTGCTTGGGTTGACCCTTACCGGCAGGAACCACGGGGGGGCTGAAAATACCCCTCTTGCGGGATTTCCTCATCATGCGCTTGACCGGTATGCCAATCGACTGGTGAAAGCCGGTCACAAGATCGCGATCTGCGAACAGGTGGAGGATCCAAAGCAGGCGAAGGGTATTGTCAAACGGGATGTCATCGAAGTTATCTCGGCCGGAACGGCCACTGAAGATAATTTCATCGAGGAACGGTCGAATAATTACATTGTTGCGGTGCATCGCATCGGTAAGGTTGCGGGTATCGCGATAGCTGATCTTTCCACCGGTTTTTTTCAGGTGGAGGAAGTGCCTTCCGGTGAGATTGAACGGGAGATCGTGAGAATCGATCCGAGTGAAATACTGCTTGCCGATGAGGATGATAATCCGGTTAGCGCGATACTGGATGCTGTCGCAACCGGCATGATGGTGACGACGTTCTTCGATGCATGGAAATTTGCCGCTGACCATGCCGCGGCAATGCTTCAGAAGCATTTCGGCGTCGTATCGATTGAAGGGCTCGGTCTTGAGGGTATGCCTGCGGCGATTGCCGCCGCAGGCGGGCTTCTGAGCTACCTCAAGGAACAGAAGAAAAACGAGCTGCGTCACATTTCTTCGCTCTCGCTTCGTTCGCAATCCGATTGTGCCGAGCTCGATCCGGCGACGATCAGGAATCTTGAGCTGCTCAAACCGCTCATTGCGGATGATGCGGGGGGAACATTGGTATCGGTGCTTGACGTTACCGGAACCGCAATGGGGTCGCGTCTGCTCAAACGATGGATCACCCGGCCGCTCAAATCGCCGGCTGCGATCGGCGAGCGTCTTGACGCGGTCGAATATTTCAAAAAAGACACGTTTATACGCAGTGAGGTGGAACTGCTGCTCAAACGGGTTGCCGACATCGAGCGGCTCATCGGCAAAGTCACCTTTGAACGGGCCAATGCGCGTGATCTGGTATCGCTCAAGTCGTCGCTCGAGACATTTCCCCAACTGATCGGGAAATTATCTGATGTAAATACCGGGAAAATCAGGGAGGCCTGCGGAGCACTTGCCGGTTTCGAGCCGGTGGTTGAGGCAATTGCGGCAACCATCGTTGAATCGCCGCCGCTTTCACTGCGGGACGGCGGGATCATACGGCAGGGGATTTCACCGGAACTCGATGAGATCAGAGATGCTGCAGTCAACGGAAAACAGTGGATCGCCCGTCTGCAGGAATCGGAACGCAAGCGAACCGGCATCAGTTCGCTCAAAGTGGGGTATACCAAAGTATTCGGGTATTACATCGAGGTGTCGAACGCGAACAGCGAGGCGGTTCCCGACGATTATATCCGCAAACAGACGCTGGTCAACTGCGAGCGGTACATTACTCCCGAACTCAAGGAGATGGAGGCGAAGGTGCTTGGCGCCGAGGAACGGCTCGGTGCGATGGAGTACGGGATTTTCGTCGAACTGCGGCGAAAGATCGCCGCCGAGTGCGTGCGTGTACAGAAAGCCGCCGATGCGGTTGCGATGATCGACGTTTTCGTCGCCTTCGGCCGGATCGCCGCGCAATACAACTACTGCCGCCCGGTCCTCAGCGAAACAGGTGATATCGTCATCCGCGATGGCAGGCATCCGGTGGTGGAGCGTATGAGCATGGTGGATCAGTTCATTCCCAACGATACGGAGCTCTACGCCAGAGATTCCCAGATTCTGCTTATCACCGGTCCCAATATGGCTGGAAAATCAACCTATCTCAGGCAGACGGCGCTCATCGCCATCATGGCACAAACTGGTTCGTTCGTTCCGGCATCTTTCGCTCAGATCGGTATCGTCGACAAGTTCTTTACCCGTGTGGGAGCATCCGATCGTCTCGCCCGGGGACAGAGTACCTTTCTGGTCGAGATGATTGAAGTGGCGAATATCCTCAATAACGCGACCGACAGCAGTCTGATTCTGCTTGACGAAGTGGGACGCGGTACCTCCACGTTCGACGGGATCAGCATCGCCTGGGCGGTGGCGGAATACCTCCATGAAGTACCAGGAAAACGGGGGCGCACACTCTTCGCGACGCACTATCATGAACTCGCCGAAATGGAACTGCTCTTCACCCGCATCAGAAATCTGCACATCAAGGTGAAGGAGTGGAACGATCAGATCGTGTTTCTCAGGAAAATCGATACCGGCAGTTGCGATCACTCCTACGGAATTCAGGTGGCCCGGCTCGCGGGGGTCCCGAAAAAGGTGATCATCCGCGCGCGGGAGATTTTGGGAAACCTGGAGAATATGGAACTCACTCCCGACCACAAACCGGTTCTGGCCCGGCACCACTCCGAGACGGCCGTACGGGAACAGACCGATCTTTTTTCGGGAGTCCAGCTTAACGCGATAGACGCAATGCATGCTGAGATCATCCAGCAGTTGCAGAATCTCGAGGTCGATTCGCTCACACCGCTCGATGCGCTGAATCTGGTCGCGGAACTCAAACAAAAAGCACGGAAGGTTTAGCGCACCGTATTCAGGCAGATCCGATGGTTTTCGACAGTGAATCTGAAGGGTTCAGGCGCAGCAGAAAATAATCGATCGGAATACAGTGGATGTTGCCGATGTGCAGGTGTTCATTCGCGCGGTAGACGATAACCCGCATGTTTACCATCGGATACATTGAAGAGAAAGAATGTAAATCGTGCAGCCGATCAGAAGATTATGAGTGTATACCCACTGACGGTTGGAAGGCTCATACCTCATGAAAGAGTTATTTTATAACACGAATTCACCTTTTATTTGAAATTCCGGTTGATTTTTATTTCTGTCGAAGCACGAGTGGCAGATGCTTACAGGAATAATCGGCTTTGAACTTCCGCGATTTTTTTTAACTTCATCCGGCAGATTTCAGTTACCTGTTTCACCAGCGGATCATCCGCCGCACTCCCGTGTACCGTCGTATAGTCGTCCATGATCTTAATTCCCCGCAGATCGTCTTTTCCCTTGGATTGCAGTACGTCCTTCACATCCAGGTTGACCAGTTCTTTCAGACGGTCAAAATTCTCTTCAAGAGACCGGTTGCCGAACCCTTCGTTGATAAAAAGCATGCGTTCGTGACGCCATCGGGGAGTGTCGTCGTCGGGAGTCGAGAGAAGCAATTCAAGACCCGGAGTACCTCCCTGTGCAAGGAGTCGGCGGAAAAGACCGTTCAAACAGTAGAACTCGATACGCCGTGAATAGGTAGCGACCGCTTTTTCCAGGTTGCTGCGGGTGATGAAATTTTTTCCGATACCATGTAGCTCTTTTTCGGTGTAGATGTTTTTTCCCGTAACCGCACCACGTAACCTTTCGCGTGCATCAACGAGCAGGTCGATAATTTCCGGACGGGTAATTTCCGCTGTTATTTCCATGCGGTGCGCCATATTTCTTTCGGTAAACTTGGTTTCATTCCGGTACACCATGTAAAGATTATCGGAAAGCACCCAGCCGGGGAAGAGTTCGTTGGACGAAAGTGGAACTCCGTCGTACCGTTCCGACGGTGAATTGATAAGCGAAAAGGGAAACGACATTTTCTGCGGCAGGGTGGTGACTCCCGTGGCGATGATACTGTACGGAGCCTGCGAAAAATCAGCCGGAAACTTAATGCTGACCCCGAGGCCGAAGAACAGTCCCTCTCCGCAGTAAATCTCCTGATCGGGAGCTTTGGCCGTATGGTTCGATCCGACATTCGCCCCGTAGGCGACATTCCCCTTCCCCTCGGGCCAGAGTGCGCCGATAAGCAGTGACTGATGATGAAACCCCACGAACGGTCCCACCAGGCTCGCGGTGACTTCACCTTCGGCAATACCGGTATTGGGTCCAATGATGCTGTCGGTCACCTTGGCGTGCCGTTCAACGTGCGAGTGTTCGGTACATACCGACCGCTCGACGATCGCCATCGAATCGATGCGGCATCCCCACTGCACTATGCTGTCGCGTATGAGGGCACCGTCACGTATGACGGTCGGTTCGTCACTGCTTCCGGCAATGGTCGAGTTTTGGATGCCGGTGACATTGTCGCATCGGACCGCTTCTCCGATGAACGAGTCGGTGATGGAAGGGCAGTTGCAGATATGTGCACCGCTTCCGATGATACCGAAAGCGGTAGAGCAGAGTTTGAGGTAGGGTTCGATGGATAAACGGAATGCTTCGCTCCGGTGAGGAGCGTCGGCAATGGCGGCTGCGGCGGAAAGAGTGAGGTCTCCATACGCGGGTACTTCCCGTCCGCCGGTTTCCATTCCGAGAGTAATTGTCGTGCCGTTCCCGAAAGCTGAATCCGTTGAGCAGACAATGGAACCGGTATTGTAAAGAACGGTTTTTTCGTCAATAAAGTAGTTACATACGCTCCTGGCATTCCACAGGCAACAGTTGCTTCCGATGATCGAATTGATAATGATGCTGTCGTGAATCCCCGATGGGAGTTGTATCGCATCGCGGCAGGAGACCGTTGTGCCGTCGAATCTTCCTAACCGGCAGGTACCGAAAAATCTGCTGCCGGTGACGGCTTCAGCAGAGAACTCTTCCGCCACGAAAATGGTTGTCCAGTCCTCGGCGGTGTTACCTGAGGCCTTTAGTCGGGAAATTTCTCCCTTGGTGAGCGGACGTGTTGCACAGCGGAACGCCTCACATCGGTCACGCAGCTTGTTAAGCAGTGTGATAAACTCGAATGCTTCAGGAAGGGAAAAATCGGGCATACCGTTTTTTATCATAGGTATTTTTACCTCCACCCTGAAAATATTATATGGATAGCTCTGTGCGATGAATGTGGAGACGCCATGGCATGTCGTTCCTGCCGATTGAATTTTGATTTATGAAATTACAGCCCTCTGGAACGCAGCATATCCATTGCCTTGCGAATCTCGCCGGTCATATCCGTGGAGGAAAGCGACAGCTGGTAGTCGAATCGTTTCTGGGATGCGGCGATGTTGAGGGAAAAGAGTACGCGGGTATGCTGAAAATCCCATCGGGCATAGGATGCCGTGACGATGTGCAGGTAGTAGTCGTACGGGTGATATCTGAGGTTCCACCGCTCCTGCATAACGTAACGGTTGAGTTCGGAGAACACCTTCCGGGGATCGAGCCCTTTGAATACCGGACGTTTTTTGCCGTATTTGGATTCGAGCAGGCTGAAAATGTCGTTGACGAACAGAATCGTTTTCGTTCTGATTTCGACGTAATACTCATTGACGCTACGGAATACGTTGTAGTTGAAATCGAAATTCTTCAGTTCGTCGAAGTTGAAATCGATGGTTGCCTGAAAAAGCCGGTTGTTCTGGAAATAGTACCGGGTGGATGCCTTATAGCCCGCTATTTCACCTGTTGCGCGGAACACGGTTACCGAGAGATCCGGTGGAAAATTTTTTTCGGTCGGATCGGTCTGCCACGATTGCGCTCCGCTTGCCGTGCGTACTTCATCGGCGCTTTGTCCCCAGCGGGTGGCACCTAATCCTCCGGGATTCTCCGCTGCACCGGCCACAGCCGCGCAGAACAGCATGACAACAATGGTTGGATAAGGTCTGTTCAGGATTGAGGAGAACAGCGGAAACCCGTATTTCGCATCAAAAACTGTGGATTCCCGCCTTCGCGGGAATGATGATTTCTCCATTTTGTACAAATTCTGAACGGATGCTCTGTTATGAGGTTTCATGGATTCCGTATGTTTCCGAAAAGGTGGCCGTCGGTAATCTGCAGGTACTGCCCTTGTGCCAGAGGGGGAGAGGCGATAAATACTTCCTCAAGTTCCAGGCCTGCACCATTTGAACGTGCAAAGTTCACTATTACCGATTCGAATTGTCGGGTGATATCGGAAGTATCGCCCCGATTTATCGTGTAGCTTTCATTCCGATCGTAATAACGGGCCAGATGAAAGAGTACGTTGCGTTTCTGGAAACCGTCGGCGCTGTCGGGGTAGAGATCGAGCCGCAGAAGGTCACCATGCCTGATTTTATTGGTTTCGGTGAAGAATGTCGAGTAACAGTATATACGCACGGTGTCTCCTATAAGCTCACAGCGGTTGGGCCAGAACCGGTTGCCGGCAAGACTGTCGTAATCCCCGTTGAAATATCCGGTGAACGTAACCGGCGGTATGTAAGGAATCACGGGAAGTTGCGTATTCTGACACTGCAGCGTAATTCCCGCCACCAATATAAGCAGACGATCGCGTTGCATCAGATTGCTCCCGCTGTGCTAACTGCTGCAAGTATACCATTATTAACCATTTGACGCCTCTGTTATCTATTTCGGTATCCGGCACAAAGTACTTGATACTGTTCGGTGCGACGTTCATTTTATAAGTGCCTGCTCGTGTGCTGCATAGGGGAATATTTATCACTGAAAGTCAGAAACGTGGATCTATCCAGAGAAGAAATCGTTGATCTGGCGCATCGTTATGTTCCCGACGGAGAGGTTACCGATTTTCCGTATAATGGTGATCTGTTCTGTCTGCTGGTCAGGCAGCTTCCGACTGATCATGTTCCCGCCGAGGAGGAAGGGTGGGCGTTCAACGGGTACGGTGTCTGTCTGAGTTATTCTTTCGACGAAGAGACGAAACCGAGGGGGAAGTGGCTCTGGATGCATTTCGCAAGTCTCTCCTCGTTTCCACCGGTTTCACAGGTGCTCAAACTGCAGCCGCCCCATGTCGTCAGAGGACGCTTTCAGAGTGTCGACCGTACCCGTGAAATCAGATTGCTGAAAGTCGCGATGGTTGGTGACGATACAAAACACGCACTGCCGGAAGTGGCTGAAAAACCGGCGAACACGCACGACCGGCAGCCGTCTTCAAAATCGACCGAACCCGCGAAAAATATTGTCGCCTTCAGGAAGAAAAAGAACTCCTGACGGCGGTAAAAGGATTTCCTGAATAAACAGTTTTATTTTGAAGAGAGGCAGTCGCTGCGCCAGAGACATCCCGACTGATCACAGAACCCCGAGGCTGTTTTGAAGCAGGGGAAATTTCCTTCGGTTTTTTGAATCATTTTGATGAGATCTGTACTGTTTTTCTTTCCCGATTTGATACCGAGTTCTTTCGCTTTGGCTTTCACAACCGTCATGTTCATAACGACTCCTTCTGAAAAAATGGTTGATCAGAAAATTAGTATGCCATGACGGCGATTCCGGTGCAATACAAAAATGGTTCGATCGGGGGATGCCGTGGTCGTTACTTCTCCGTTTCCGGGGATTGACGACAATCGGGAGAAATACGCATAAGGATGATACAATTCTTTGTTTGCTGAGAGAAGGGGATTTACCTATTTTCCTTGCATAGCACGTTGTTGACCGGAAATGGTAGTATTGGATATTCCCGTACCAGCGACGTGCTGAATATTTGCACCGAGTGTTCAACTGATTAAGAGCGTATGCATTTGTTCACACTTCAAAGAGGCAATTTCGCACAACTGAACACCGCCACACGACCGGTGGTTGATGCGCTGGTATCTTCTTCCGACGGTGAACCCCGTTCCATTGATGAACTGATAAATGCGGCACTCATTGCCTGTGAAAATCTGCCCGATACCTTCAGATCCCATGTTGAACAGATACGGGAACTTCATTCACGGCTGGCATACGGCAGACTTCATCTGGCGGTTATCGGTGAGTTCAATCGCGGCAAGAGCACCTTCATCAACGCACTTGTCGGTGAACGGCTGCTGCCGACATCGGTACTGCCTATAACCACGGTGCCGACCCGCATTATCTACGGCCAGCAGCTTTCCTGCACCATCAGGTTCCTTAATGACAAACCGCCGCTTTCCATACGCGCTTCAACAGCTGAAATCAACGGAGTATTACATAAATATGTCGCTGAACAGAACAACCCCAAAAATCAGTACTGTGTCGCCTCGGTCGAAGTAACGGTACCGTCACCGTTGCTTGAAAACGGTACGGTGCTCATCGATACGCCGGGATTCGGATCGACGTATCTTCATAATACGCAGACCGCTCTCGAAGCACTCACGAACTGTGATGCGGCATTGTTCCTGCTCAGTGCCGATCCGCCGATGACCCAAACCGAAGTGGAGTTCTTCAAACAGGTGCTTCATCATGTGCCGCGTCTCTTTTTCATTCTCAATAAGGTTGACCTGCTTACCTCGTCCCAGTTGCGGCAGGTGGATGAGTTTATCTCCGGTATTCTGACCACGCATCTGCCGCCCGCCGAACCGCCGCGCATTTTTCATGTATGCGCGAGAAAAGCCGAAACCGCGCAGGATCAGTCACTTGCCGATATTCTCTGGTCGACGAGCGGTATGGAGACGGTTAAGGTCGATATTCTCGATTTCATGGCACGGGAAAAGTATTTCACGCTCTCACAGGCGATAAATGACCGGCTTCGCGAGACCATCGCCGCGATAGTGACCCTGCTCGAAAAGGAGAAGGGAGAGTACGAGGCACCGCTTACGCTACTCAACCGTGAACGTGAAGAGGTGGCGGCTGAACTCGAGGCGATCCGCAAGACGATCGATACCGAACAGACGGTTCTCGCCGCCGAGAAAAAAGCGGTACTCAAGTTTCTGGATGAACAGTTCTCTTCCGGCAAACCGCTGCTGGTCCGGAAGGTTCGGGAGGCTCTGGGGATTCTGCTCGATGGTGTTTCGTGCAGCGGTGAATCACTGCGGGGCGTGTCGGTGGCACTCAATAAAGTCATGGCTGAAGCGCTCAGCGCGTTCCGGACACGTCTTCTCGCGCAGGTGAACCGCCCGCTGAAAAAAGCGGTATTGCTTCATCAGAAATCATACACCGATGCGGTAGCCGCAGTCGCGGTGTGTCTTGACGGGAAGAAAATATCCGAAGGAACGGTATATCACGAAAAATTCGAGGCTCTGGAACTTGATATCGATCCCTCACAGGATCAAACCGATGAACGATCCCCGTTAACACTTACCACTCATTGGCATGAGTTTTTTTTGGGCCGTGAGAGAAAACTGCAACGACTGCACCAGCGGTACGACCATGTGCTTGAAGAGCAACTGCAGGAACAGCTGTTCGCTTTTTCACGACAGGCCCGGCAGCGTGTGGAGGCCCTTTTTTCCACCCTCGAAGAGCTGTTGAGCGAACAGTATCATCAACTGTCGGGCAGGCTGGAGCAGGTGCTGGAACGGAAGGAATCGAAAGTACAGCAGACACTCAGTCAGATCAACCGCACGACTACAGCATTCGCCACGAAAATTGATGAATTCAGGAAGATCGCTTCACATCTTTATTGAGCCACTCTCATTTCGGAGTCAACACCTTCTTCAGTATCGCCCGGTTCGGGATGATATAATCGATCACCGACAGTACCGTAAACACCGCAACCGCTCCAACCACCCAGAATCCGGTATGTTTTCCAGCGGTCTGTACCGGCACCCAGGAGAGGTGGTAGAGGTCGGCCAGTACGAGCGCGAGCACGACAAACGTCGCAATCGCCTGGAGCACCGCCTTTACCTTTCCCGACATGCGTGCCGCAAGCACGAGCCCTCCCGATGCACAGACGATCCGCATCAATTGCATGAATGCATCACGGTAAAAAAATATAAGATACATCCACAGTGGAATGATCCCCGAGACCATAAACGCAATAAAGACCGTCTGACGGGAGACACTGTCGGCAACCGGATCGAACACCTTGCCGAAATCGGTTACTTCCTTTCGGGCGCGTGCGATCATGCCGTCGAACATATCTGAAAGTTCGATTAAAATGGCGCAGATCACGGCGCCGAAAATGAGTAACGGTGAGCCGCTGCGGTAACCGAGTATGAAAAACAGTGCGAAAAACGGGGCGACCGCAACCCGTGACAGCGTGAACATGACGGCGATATTCATAGTATAAAAAACTTTCTATGGTTGCCGCTCCGTGCGGCCCGTACGGGAACACGGAACACGTCAAAGGATCTGTTATGATATCCCGGGTAAAATAGTTAAAGGGTCCCGTACCGACTACCCCTGCTGGTCACTTCCTGCCGAAAAATTGCCCGATCACTGATTCCCGCATGAGAAGATAGTCATGTCCATTTCGGCTCTTTCCCGGTCGGGTTTCGCCGGAAGTACACTCCCGGCTTTCAGGGCCGGGGTGATCTTGCCATTTTTCCGGATTAACCGTATACTGAAAAAATCATCTCACCGATAAGGAATCTACGGCGGTATGGAAATCCTCAAGAAACTTTTCAAGAGTCTGCTGATCGGATCGCTGGTCGGTCTCGGTATCGCTCTGTTCACCCGTTTTTTCTTTCAGGAAGTCATTGACCGGCTTGAATACGTCACGTACTACATGCGGTACCGCTGGGAATATGCCGATTTGTCGAAAGAGAAAAGCAAACAGCTCGAAGAAAAGGGGTACGGCATTCACCTAATCGATATCGACGAGCGGAGCATGCAGAAAATGGGGCAGTACCACAACTGGAACCGTTCCTATCAGGCTGAACTGATAACGCAACTTTCCCGTCATTTTCCCGCAGCGATCGTTTTTGATATTCTGTTTGGTACCGAAGAAGACCGCATTCAGCGTTCACGTCTCGATGCGCTGCTGATGCGGAGCAGGCAGATCGACCCTGATATCACGCTTTCCGACCGGTTGCGCGAAGCGATCATCTCGACCATCGATTACGATGAAGAATTCGTCAGGGCGACCCGGGAGGCGGGATGCGTTTTTCACGGTATCTGTCTTTCGGATGAGAGCGATTACCGGGATTTCGCACTTTCACAGGTGAAGCATAAAATGACGATGGCGTGGCACGATTCACTCAATCCCTTATCGGCAGTCACGTTCGCACCGGAGTTGACGGATAAAATAATGAACCGGAAAACCATTCTCGACGGCATATTTCCGGCGCTCGCCCGTGCGGCACGCGCCATCGGTCATGTGGATATTGTCCCCAGCGAAGACGGCGTTATCAGAGAGATCCCGTTGTTCTACCGTTTCGGCGACCACCAGCCGGTTTATCTGCCGATCAGCGTAAGGACGGTTACCTCGCTGTTCGCGACACCAAACGATGAAATCCGGTTCGTTCCCGGAAGATATGTCGATATCGGTACACCGTTCAAGGCGTTTAAAGATAAAAACGGCGTGTTGAGTTATTCATATCCGAATGTCACTTCCGCGCAGGTGCGCGCTATTGTCAATGCGGCGGACCGCATATCGGGCTGTGCTCCGGGAAACCAGGTGGAAGTGACTTCACTTCTGGCCGCATCCCGTGACGAGAACGGGGGTGTCACTCTCGATATGAATATTCCCGGGTTCATTCCCTGTGAGGTCGCCGGAGTGCTGCTTAGCGCAGACCTCGACAAAGCGATCGCCTTATCCGAAGGGGAGGAACTCACGCTGGCCCCCGATATTGTTATACGGCGTGATTCAGAAACGGACTGGGTGGTCACGGCACCGTACGATGTCGAGGAGTGGTATTTCTCGGCACTCGATCTCAAAACGATCTCCATGCTTGAGGCTTCCGATTTCGCCGGGCTTCGGGTGGGAAAAAGAAATCTGATTTTTCATCAGTTTGCCGTGAGAAATATCGACAAGGAACTGGTATCCTCGCTTCCCTGTTTACGCAATGAAACACTCCGCCAGCTCTGCGGAGCGGGCTGGAAAACCATCCGCGATCTCAAACCGGGTACCCGTATGGACTTCGGTGAACATGTCCGGATTCCCCTCAATCGGCATAATTATCATATCATTACTTTTTTCGGTCCGAAAGCGAAGCCGTTTCCCGTGTACAGCTTTTATGATATCTATAAAAACCGGGTTCAGGGGTTTCTGGAAGGAAAGATATTCATTGTCGGTTCAACCGCGCCGGCACTCTTCGATATCAAGGCGGTGCCGCATGACCGGAGTTATCCGGCAGTGGAGATACATGCTTCCCTGATGAACAGCTTTCTCACCAATACGTTCGTTCACCGTCTGGCACCGTGGCAGGATTTTCTCATCCTGCTCCTTATCGGCATCATCATCGGATTCGTTTCCTATCTGTTCAAGCCGCTTGCCGGAGCGCTGCTGACTGTCGCGAGCATTTTCGTCTATTTTCTGCTGGCGATGACGCTGTTCGGTGCCGATCACCTCTGGATAGAGATTGCCCGGCCGATACTGGTGATACTGCTCACCTTCACCGCGGTGATGGCATACCGGTACATTACCGAGGAGAAAGACCGGAAATTTCTGCAGAGTACCTTCAAACAGTATCTCTCCCCGGAACTCATTGACATAATGTACAAGTCGCGTCAACAGCCGCTGCTGGGGGGTGAGGAGGGAATACGCACCGCTTATTTCACCGACATTCAGAGTTTTTCGACTTTTTCCGAGAAACTCGGTTCGCCCACCAGACTGGTCGAACTGCTCAACGAGTATCTCAGTCAGATGACCGATATTCTCCTCAAACACTATGGGACACTCGACAAATACGAAGGAGATGCGATCATCGCCTTCTTCGGTGCACCCATGCCTATGGAGGATCATGCCTATCAGGCGTGTCTTACGGCGATCGATATGCAGGAGACACTGGGAACACTCCGGAAAAAGTGGGTGGCGGAGGGCGACAAATGGCCGGAAATCGTTCACCAGATGCGGATGCGCATCGGCATCAACACGGGACTCATCACCACCGGCAACATGGGATCGAACATCCGGAAGAACTACACCATGATGGGGGATGCGGTGAATCTGGCCGCACGTCTGGAAAGTGCCGCCAAACAGTACGGTGTCTATACCATGATCAGCCACAATACCTGCGAACTGGTGCGGAATGATTTTCTGGTGCGACAGATCGATAAAATCACGGTGGTAGGCAAATCGGAACCGGTGGTGGTATACGAACTGATGGCCCGAAAGGCCGATGATGACGGAAGATTCAGTCCGCTCCTTGACCTTTACCAGGAGGGAATGAATTATTTTTATGCGAGAGAGTGGGACGCTGCCATCACGAAACTCGAAGCGGCTCATGAAAAAGAGCCATTCAGAACCATCGCTCCGAAAGGCATGACGCCCTCGAAAAAAATTTTGGAATATTGTGAAATGTACCGCGAAAATCCTCCGGATGCCGATTGGGACGGAGTGATGCGGCTTTCATCGAAGTAGAGGAGTTATTATGATCGGTAAAATTGTATCGTTGCCGTTCCGGCTGGTTTCCGGGATTCTCGGACTGGTATTTTCACTGGTGAAAATGGTGTTCTCACTGGGTTTCGGGACATTTCGGCTTGTTATCAACCGGGTGTTCGGTACGTTGTTCGGGGCATTGATCGGGTTTTTCCTCGGCAAGAAACACATCCGTATCAAACTGTTCTCGAAGAAAAAATAGGCGCCTTCCATAAGGCGCCTTGCGTCATTTCGGGAACCGGCATACGATCGATTACTACGGCTGATATCTCAACGCAACCGCCGCCAGCGGAGGAAGTGTAATCAGCAGTGAACGGTCGCGCCCGTGCCACGGTTGTTCCTGTGTGGTAACGCCTCCCTCGTTTCCGATACCACCGCCCCCGTATTCCACCGCATCACTGTTGCAGATCTCTTTCCAGTAGCCGGCATGCGATACTCCGACCCGGTATGCCTGTCGGGGGACGGGCGTGAAATTGCACGCCACCAGTATCAGATCTTTCGGATCGGAACCTTTACGGATAAAGGTGAGAATACTGTGCTCCCAGTCGTTGCAGTCGATCCATTCAAAACCCATCGGATCGCAGTCGAGTTCGTGCAATGCGGGTATCGAGGTGTAGAGGTGGTTACAGTCGCTTACCAGCAGCTGAATGCCGGTGTGGCGGTCCCACTGGGTGAGGTGCCAGTCGAGGCTGTGATCGTGTGACCACTCGCTCCACTGTGCGAATTCGCCTCCCATGAAGAAAAGCTTTTTCCCGGGATGAAAGAACTGGTAGGCAATGATAAGGCGCAGGTTGGCCATACGCTGCCAGTCGTCGCCCGGCATTTTATTGACAAGCGATCCCTTTCCGTGCACCACTTCGTCGTGGGAAAGCGGAAGTACGTAATTTTCCGAGAACGCGTAGAGCATGCTGAACGTGAGTTCATGATGGTGATACTTGCGGTGTACCGGATTTTTTTCCATGTAGGTGAGGGTATCGTGCATCCATCCCATGTTCCATTTCATGCCGAATCCCAGGCCCCCAACATAGGTGGGACGCGAGACCATCGGCCAGGCGGTCGATTCTTCGGCAATCGTCTGAACATCGGGAAATTCCTTGTACACTTCCTCGTTGAATCGTTTGAGAAACGCGATCGCTTCAAGGTTTTCCCGTCCGCCGAAGCAGTTCGGAATCCATTCCCCGTCATGTCGGGAATAATCGAGGTAGAGCATCGATGCCACAGCGTCGACACGCAGAGCGTCAATATGGTAGTGGTGCAGCCAGAACAGTGCGCTGCTGAGCAGAAACGCCTGTACCTCATGCCGGCCGTAATTGAAGATGTAACTCTTCCAGTCGGGATGGAATCCCTTTTTGGGATCGGCATGTTCGTAAATACAGGTACCGTCGTAATACGCAAGGCCGTGTTCGTCGCCGGGAAAATGGGAAGGAACCCAGTCGAGAATGACGCCGATCCCCTGCTGGTGCAGATAGTCGACAAGATACATGAAGTCCTGCGGCGAACCGTATCTGCTTGTCGGGGCAAAATACCCGGTGGTCTGGTATCCCCATGAACCGTAAAAAGGGTGCTCCATCACCGGGAGGAACTCAACATGGGTATATCCCATACCTTTCGCATATTCGGCAAGTTCCGGAGCGATTTCCCGATAGGTCAGGAACTCGCCGCTGCCCGAGCGACGCCATGATCCGAGATGTACTTCGTAAATTGACCACGGTGCATCGATCCGGTTGTGTTTACCACGGACGCTCATCCATTCTGCATCGCTCCAGTCGTAGGTGAGGTCCCATACGATCGGAGAGGTTTTCGGGGCTACTTCCCAGTATAACGCGAACGGGTCACCGCGATCCGCCTGGTAACCATTGGCATTCGATTCCACGTGGAATTTGTAGTACATTCCCTTGCCCACTCCCGGAATAAAACCTTCCCAGATGCCCGAACTGTCCCAGCGGGCTGCAAGTCCATGGGTTGAACAATTCCATTCGTTGAAATCCCCCACTACCGTTACGCATCGGGCATTGGGTGCCCATACGGCGAAATAGGTGCCGTTCACTCCATCGATGGTGACCGGGTGTGCGCCGAGTTTTTCATAAAGATGAAAGTGGTTGCCTTCACGAAACAGGTAAATATCGTAATCGCTGAACAGGGAAAAGCTGGTATTCACTGTTTTTTTACTTTTACCTGCCGAAACCTTCGCTTTCATGCGCATTGCCTCCAGGGTGAATTGATAGTATTTCAAATATAGTTTCAGCTGTACGGCATTTTCAGGCTGGTGTACCAGTCCTGAATAAAAAACAGCAAGAATATCGATTTTTCAGGAACCTGTTGTATTTTAAGACCGCAGGGTGAAATAGCAATCGGAAACCGATACGTTTATTGCGTATGACTCCTCATCAGCATATGACTTTGGCACCGTTTTTTCAGAGAAGAAACTTTCAATGATTGTAACACAAGGAGTGTGCCGATGATAAAAAAAAACAATCTGCTCATCATCTTTGTACTCGCCGCATTCGCGGGGGCGGTCTCGTTTTTCATTTCGCATCGCAGGGTTCCGACCCTCAGAAGCGCGAAGCAGTTTGAGCTTTCCGGAGATCTGCAGCAGGCACATTCTCTTTATACCGCGGCACTGTTCGAAATCGCTCCGTCCATCGAACTCCCCGATATCAACCGTTCAAAAATACTGTCTCCCGCGGCACTTAAAAAAGAGGTGGAAAAATATTTCATCTGGATAAACCGGCCGGCTGCAAAAGCCCGCGATGACTATCTTGCGACTCTTGCCGGCATGACCCGATGTGAAGGAGATGACCGGCGTGATAACACCATTTCCGACCCGGTATTTACCGCCCTCAACCCTGAAGCGTATCTTGTCGAGTGGAATAAGACCTTTTTTGCCCCCAATGTGGCGGCGGATCCTTCGCACATTGCACTGGCGTCGGGGAATTACCGGCACAAAATCTCGCTGCTGGTGCTTAAAAGCAGCAAGAATTACACCTACGAGATCAATCTGATCAATAAAGCCACCGGTCGTGGAACACGGGCGCTGCTTCTGGCGGAAAACAGCGTGCGTCTCTATGCTCCGCCCGGAGAATATCTGCTGCTCTGTCGCAGTACGGTCACGTTTCCTTCAGAGAAAATCTGGCGTTCCAATTATACGCCCATTCCGATTACCGTTCCGGATACGGTATCGCTGATTACCTTCGAACTGCGGACCAGTGTGCATCGCCGGTTAAAGTGACGGCAGGAGGAATAATGTGTTTTTCCGGAAGCATCCTGCAGAAGTCGCATTTCCGTAATTCCTGCGACAATCACTTTAGAGAAAAGGCCTCCCGGTCGCACGGAAGGCCCCGCTGAGAAACAGTTGCCGTTTTGCTGATGGCATATCGCCCTACTGCTTGGCGGCAGGTTTTTCCGCTTCGGTTCCGGTGCCCGCCTCGACCTGTACCAGAACACAGTCGAGTATCTTGTTTACCTGAACTTTGGAAAGATTGAGTTTCGCCGTAGCAGTCCACCCCTTTTTATAGGAGACCTCGGCACCCTCTTCGCCCACTTCGTCGATAATGCAGGCGACAAGATATTTTTTCGTCATTTTTGATTTTTTAGCGTAGGGAATAAGCCTCGTAGCGGCACGGTCGAAAACCTGTTTACGGGCCTGCTGTACCGCCTGGTCAAGAGTACCGTGCGTCGCCGTTGCGGTTGCATTGACGGTGGGTAATTTTTCGAACTCAAGTTTCCTTTTAGGAGGCCGCTTGCTGACGAATTTCCAGGTATTATCATTTTTCAGGCAGATAATGCGGCCATCGGTCAGATCCATATATATATCGTCGAAATCTTCCTGGATGAATGAAAACTCCGCGAAATTCCAGGTGCTGTCGGATTTGAGTATGACTTCACGTCCGTCTTCAAGCGTGAGGCTCATGTCGGGTTTGGGAGGTGCCTTTGCCGCGAAAATGGTGGAACCCGATAACAGCAGAACGACTGCAATGCATACTGAAATAGTAGTTAAGCGCTTCATTGACTGCTCCTTCCGATAAAACAGATCACTTTGTTTCTGTCGCATTCAAAGCCTTAAATATATACAAATACCGTTGCATGTGTGCAGCAGTTTTAAAACGGTTTTCCAGAATCCGATTCCGGAAGGTTGTA
This sequence comes from Chitinispirillaceae bacterium, assembly GCA_016930275.1. Lineage (GTDB taxonomy): Bacteria > Fibrobacterota > Chitinivibrionia > Chitinivibrionales > Chitinispirillaceae > JAFGNB01. The sequence goes on along the minus strand of JAFGHA010000113.1, from coordinate 19,715 downwards.
CCGGCTGATCGGAAAGAGTTTCGGGTTGAATATTCAGAGGATTTTTATGTATTATGGGAACTATGGAAAAGAAACCCGCAGTTTCTGTGGTGGTAGCGTCCCATCGCCCGACAATGGCTCCCGGTCTCCTTCGTTCACTGCTGCAGCAGCGACAGGTTGGTTTTTCATCCGAACTGCTGATCGTGACCGACTATCCGAACGGAGAGCTGCAGAAGAACTATCCCCAGCTGCATTTTATTTATACTCCCGACAGCAGCATCAGCAAAAAAAGAAATCTCGGTGTTTCCATCGCGAGAGCCCCGGTGGTTGCATTCATCGATGACGACTGTATCGCCGCGGAAGACTGGGTGGAAAACGGTGTGTCCTGGCTTGCCGCTCATCCCGCTGTCGCAGCCGTTGAAGGGTACACCCGAATCGAAACGACTCCCGGGCATTCTCCTCAGTCAACAAGGGAGTACCGCCGTCTTGAAAAGCGGGGCTTCCGTACCAACAATATGTTCATCAGGACTGAAGCGTTTAGAATGGTCGGAGGGTTTGATGAACGGTTTACGGTGCAACGGGAGGATATCGATCTGGCGTTCACGCTTATGGAGCGGGGATATCGGATCGATTACCATCGTGACATCAAGGTTACGCACCGGTTCCGGCACTGGGAAAAATGGGACCTGTTGAAAAACTGCTGGAACCGCCGTTTTGACCCGCTTCTTTTCCGGAAGCATCCAATGCGGTACCGGGCTATGTTTGGAATACCGTTGCCGCCCACGCAGGCAATCATGCTCCTGCTCCATCTGCTCTTTTTTCTGGCCGTCGGTCGGAAACGGCGATTCGGTGCGGCAGTGGGAGCTGCGGAAATAGGGGTGGCATTGTTTTTCGGGATTCGCCGGAGTGGTGTGCACCCGTTATCACTGCAGAAGTGGTTGCTCGAAGCGCTGCAGATGGTGCTTGCACCGCTGATAGTTTTTGCGGCGCTGGTATACGGCTGCCTGACGATCGGAAACCCGGTCGGGAGTCGAAGCATATGATGGCATCCCGATTTTAAAAGCGGTTACCAGATTTTCGGGCTGATGAGGTAATGACAATACAGTTTCACCGATGTATACTACCAGTACATGAATATCGCCTTTTTCTCGAAGCAACTTCCTTCAGATGAGCCCAATGGGGTATCGGTGCAGGTACACCGGTTGGCGGAAGCGCTTACCGCCGGGAAACATACGGTTACCGTTTTTACCTTGAGTCCCCCGGTTGAAGGAGCTTTGTACCGGTGTGTGACACTGCCTTCCCGTAGTACTTCCGGCTGGTACGGTAAATTCCTTCCGGCGCTGCTGTTCCGTGGCGTTGACAAAACAGGATTCGATATCATTCATTTTCACGGTGATGACTATCTCTGCAGGGGATCTTCGCGCAGAGTGAGGACCTTTTACGGTTCGGCACTCAATGAGGCCCTGCATGCGGGAACCGTGGGGCGTCGCTGCTACCAGGCGTTTTTTCATCTGCTCGAATGGGTATCGTGTCTGAAAAAAGGAACACTTGCGGCGATCTCGGAAACGACACAGCGGTCGCTGCCTCTGGTAAAGGTACACATCCCCTGTTGCGTGCCGCTCGACCGGTACTGTCCTTCCAACCGTAAAACGGGATATCCCTCCCTTTTGTTTCTGGGCGATTTCAACAGCCGCAAACGGGGAGGACTGCTTCTTGACGCTTTTTCTTCGGAAATTCTTCCGGCGTTTCCCGATACGGTACTTACCGTGGTGGGGCCGGTTCCCTGCAGCGGGAACGGCATACGGTATGCGGGGAGGTGCAGCGAGGAAGAGCTGATCGCATTGTACCGTGAAAGCTGGGCGCTCTGTCTGCCCAGCTCGTATGAAGGATTCGGGGTTCCGGTTATCGAAGCGATGGCATGCGGTACCGCGGTGGTCGCGACGTCAAATCCGGGGAGCAATCAGCTCGTCCACCACGAACGGGACGGGATTCTCTGTTCCCCCACGATGCTGGGTGCATCCGTGAACAGGTTGCTGGGGGATGAACGTTTACGCATGAAGCTTGCGTCAGAGGGAATCCGGACCGCATCCGCCTATGATACACGTATCGTCGCACAGCACTATGAAAACCTCTATCGGCGGGCAGGCGAAGCGTGGCGGTAACCGGAGGGGGATTGGTCAGGTCAGGGGGAGAGGCCGGTCGTTTCAGTTGATCGGCAGAAGAATGGTGAAACTGGTCCCCTGATTTTTCTCCGATTTGAAGGTAAGTGTCCCACCGTGATTCTTCGTAATAATGAAAAAGGAAACGGAAAGTCCCAGCCCGGTACCGACGCCGACCTCTTTGGTGGTGAAAAACGGTTCGAGAATACGTTTGCTGATCGATTCGGGGATACCGGGGCCGTTGTCCGCCACTTCAATTTTTATCTGACCGTCAATACTGGTGGTGGTCAGAGTAATCTCAGGGGTAAACCCGTCAGCTTTTTTTTCATGCAATGCGTAGGCGGCATTTTTCAGCAGGTTAAGCAGTACCTGCTGAATTTCAGTGGCGTTACAGTAGAGTGTCGGCAGCTTTTTGTCGTAGTTTCTGATGATGGTGACTGTTTTGAATTCATATTTCTTTTTCAGTTCATATTCGTTCCGGGCAAGTTCGATGGTCTGGTCAATCAGTTCGTTTATCCTTATTCTGATTTTTGAATGCGGCTGCATACGGCTGAACTGCAGCATATTCGTTATTATTTCGCTTGCCCGTTTCGAGGCGTGGTGCATGCCGTTAAGGTATGAAATTACTTTCCTGTTTTCGAGGTACCGGTACAGTTGCTCCGCATCGATACCGACATCGGCGGCAGCTTCTCTGTTGCGCTGCCGGTCAGGCTGAAGATGGGAGAGTATGTTCTGGATGCCCTGGCTGATAATTCCCAGAGGATTGTTGATTTCATGTGCCATTCCGGCCGCCAGCCCCCCGAGTGAAAGCATCTTTTCACTCTGCATCATCATGGTTTCCATATGTGTTTTTTCGGTGATGTCGTCGATGACCAGTACCATACCCTCACGTTCGCGCTGGGAAAGAGGAAACAGCAAGACATTGAGAAACCGTTGCGGTGTTTCCACAGGGTGATTGTATACGACGAAAAATGAATCGGGTTTGTTGTCGTTGATGCATGAACGGAGGAACTCTTCACGTCCTTTGAAGACGGGAATCACACTGGCGGCTTCATGAAGAAGGTATGATGATTCATCTCCGCCGAGAAATTTCAGCGCTTCGAGATTGAGCTGCTGCACGAGTCCTTCTTCATTGACCGCGATTATGACCGATGATATGGAATCGATGATGTTCTTGAGGTAGGTCCGCAGGTGTTGCGCTTCGTGCTGCAGCCGGATACGGTCATCGATTTCGGTTCGGAGAGAAAGAATGTTTTTGTCGAGCTGCCGGACCATGGTATCGAGACTCTGTTGAAGTTCTCCGATTTCATTATCGCAGGTATGCGGTATGCGGGTGGTGTAATCGGATTCCCGGGTGATATGCTCCGCGAGATTTTTAAGCTGGAGAATCGGCCCGGAGATGACCCGCTGCAACCGCAGGGCAACCACGTAGGATATCCCCATGATCACCAGAAAAACCGCCATAAAGATACCGGCGTTGATGAGGAGTTTTCTGATGATTGGTCCGGTTGAAACATGAAGGTCGAAGTGACCGAACGGACGTCCTTCCTGCAGGATGGGAACTGAAATATGTAATTCCTTTCCAGTGAAGAAAGCGGTTTCTTTCTGCGGCTGCAATGATGGCGGAGGGTTGACGGAAGGATCTTTTATATAAATGGCGAACAGTGTATCGTTACTGTCGAATACCCGTGCCGAAAGGACGGTGGGAATGGATTCAAAGGAGGAAATGAGATCCTGGGCTCCGCTGTGATCACGAAAGAGTAACGGTGATTTCAGGTTGTCGGCAATCTGGCGTGCGGTGAAATGCATGGTGGTACGCAGATCGGTAAGTGACGACCTGAAGTCGTAGATAATGCTGAATGAGAAGGCGAGAAAGGTGGAAACAAGTGTCACGGAAAGGATGATCCGCAGAAGCTGATCGGTAAGAGATACGGTCTTTTTCACGGATTCCCCCGGGAATCCAGTACGCTGGCTTTCTGAAGAAGGTGGTGACTGATCTTGAGACCGGCCGCATCGGCGGAATGTTTGTTGAGAGTGCAGCTGATACGCTGGTTCTCGATGGCGATCGAGAGGATGACTCCCTCCCGGACAAACGCGGGTGTATCGCAAACGGTGAGAATGGGTCTGTTTTTACAGTAGTCAACATACCGGCCGAGTCGGGAGGCCTGAGTTCGCGGGATGATCAGAATCATGCAGGAATCGATATCATGGAGATTCCGTATGGTAAGCAGCCGGACCTTTTGACCGCGGATATGATTTTGTCTGAAGGCTTCCGTCACGTGCGGAATGAGCCGGTCGCCACTGAATACCCCTATGGTGAGTTGCGGCGAAGCGGATGAAATAGCACCGGTATCCGGCGGCCAGGTGATAAACCGTACCGCAGCCTCAAGAAAAAGCGCCTTCAGCGGCAGTTCCCGTATCTGTGAGCTACTGACACATGGTAGTATGAGAATAACAATAACCGGGAGCCACCTGCGGATAAGGAGATGTGACCGCTCCCCGGCGGGGTACCGGTCTGGTGAAACCGTACGGGATTTCATGCACCCGTACCCGTACCAGGAATCGTCGGCAGGAGGATGGTAAATGTGGTACCGTTTCCGGGAGTACTTTCAACGTCGATTTCTCCATGCAGGTTGTTGATGCAGTACAGGACGCTGGTGAGACCGAGTCCGGTTCCCTTTCCCCGTTCCTTGGTGGTGAAAAGCGGATCAAAGATCCGGTACAATGTATCCGGATTCATACCGGTTCCGGTATCGCTGACGGTGATACTGAGCCATTCCTTGTGCGGCACCAACGCAGGGGTATTTGTGGTACCGATCCTAAGGGTGCCTCCAGTCGGCATGGCATCGATGGCATTGATGCCGAGATTGAGAAATGCATTCTGCAGTTGTGTTTCGTCGCCCAGTATCCAGACGTTTTCAGCCTGCAGATCAAGCTGCAAAAGTACCTCCCGACAGCTCGGTTTGAGCAGTGTACAGGTGTCGGCGAGTACTTTGTGAAAATCGATAACGGCGAGTTCCTCCTCCTCTTTTCTGATGAAGTTCGTGATTCTCCCGGTGAGTTTCTGTCCCATGACGACAATTTCGTTGATTTTCTGGAGGTACTCGGTTTCTTCCGATCCTTCCGATGCATCCGCTTTCAGCAGCATGGCATATCCGTTGAGTGCGGCAAGAATGTTGTTGAAATCATGGGCGATTCCACTTGCCAGTAAACCGAGCGATTCCATTTTCTGGGCGTTTACCAGCTGTTTTTCAAACCGCTTGCGCTCTTCTTCCGCTTTCTTTCGTTCCGAAATATTCCTGCAGACAGCCAGAATACGGGGGGTTTCGTCCATGGTGATAAGTGAAGCATTTACTTCCGCAGGGAGCAGTGTTCCGCCGGAGGTGAGGAATGCGGTTTCAAACATGAGCTGCGTGTTCGCCGTTACCTCTTCACAATGGCTGCCGAAGGAAACCTTCTCCTGCGGTACGAGAAGATCCCGCATGTTCATCCTGAGAAGATCGTCGCGGGAGTAGCCGGTGAAGGTGAGCGCCTGCTGGTTGAAGTCGGTGATCACGCCGTTTACATCATAGATGAAAATGGCATCGCCGGCGAGATTGAACAGTGTCTTGAACCGGTAGGTGCTTTTTATCAGTTCATCGGTCCGTTTGGCGACCTCTTCCTCGAGGTGGGTGCGGTAACGGGTGTTTTCGGTGATAAGCCGTTTACGTTCCAGAACGCGGTTTATGGACATGTCGAGAATACTGTAGTCATGAAGCGGTTTGAGGATATAATCCCAGGCACCGAGTTTCATGCTCTGCACGACATCGGCAAGAGTGCCGGTCCCGGAAAGTACGATTACCGGCGTTTCGGGGAATTCCTGCTGCATGGCGGAAAGTACCTCCAGGCCGTTCATCTCAGGCATGCGCAAATCGGTTAGAACGATATCCGGCGGTGTTGCCCGTATCATCGCCATGCCTTTTACGCCGTCGGGTGCCTGAAGCGCGAGAAACCCGGTATCGTTGAGATAGTCACAGAGGTAGTCGCGCAGCAGCTCCTCATCTTCGATTACTAAAATGGACAAGCGTTCCCTGTCGCCGTTTTGTTGTCTTTGCATGGGTACTCAATCCTTCGGTTGAACAGGAATTGTACTGTTGTTGTTAATTTAAAAGGTTTTACTTATTGACAATCCGAAACTCCGCTGGTCGGTTGAATAAAGCTCTTTCTGTACGGGTGCATACATGTACGACCATCGGATCGTATTGATCACGTAATCGCGGCTTTGCCGGTCATACGGGTGGTCGATGCCGAGAAGGTCGTAGACGTAAAACGCCACGTCAAAGTTATGAGGCAGATGAAGATGAAGGCTGAGGTTGACTTTTTTTGAAACCGAATTTTTAAAGTAGGCGACCAACCCGCGGTCGGCGGAACCTTCGGTGATACCGAGATAGTTATACACCGCCGAATCGGCGGCATACAACGAACTGCGTCCGGGCAGACCCCAGAAAAGCCGCAGGTTGCCATGGAACGTCAACCAGTCGAACGGGCGGTAGGTTGCGTAGCATTTGGTGATATGGGTGTTGAGATTGAGAAAGTTTTGTCCGTCGGCGGTGATGGTTTCCTTTACATGGTTGATAGGGTAATCGGTCTGCTCGTCGGCGAGGACCGGAATGTATTTGGTATCCGAGTGCCATCGCGTCGCTTCGGAGGTCCCGGAAATATCCACGGAATCATAGTACACGCCTGAGGTGTCGAGGGTGAAAATCTTGTAGGCCCTCTGTTGTTTGTTCACATCGGTGAAGATGGGGCGCTGATACGTATGGCTTGCCCCGACGATGATTTTTTTGAATTCGAATTTCGCGTCGAGGTCGATATCGGCGTATTTGTAATTCCCCGCGTTGACCACCCTGAAGAGTTTCTGCGACCACCCGAAAATGTCCTTCACATACCCGACCGACGCGGAGGGCGCGACGGTGAGGTGATTGAAAAGAATCCCGGCGTAGATCAGTTCGACGCTGTAGACTTTTTCCGGCCGCAGTTTGTGCAGCGAGTCGATAGGCGGTATCGGTTGCATCAGCTCACTGGTGGTGGTCGGGTGCTGGTAGCAAAGGGCGAATCTCGCTGAATCGCTCAGGTTGCCGTTCTGGTCGTGATGAAAGCGGTTGTACTCGTAATTGTCGGCGCTGCCGTTATTCGAGGCTGACTGACAGATCAGTTTGAGTGCATGATCACGAGCGGGGGTATAGATAAAGGCGACCTTGGGATTCGCCATGAAGGCGCGGGTGTGAAAGTCAAGTCTTCCGCCCATGTGAATATCGAGCTTTTCGGAAACTTCAAAAAGCCCTTCACTGAACAGTGAAAAGGTATGGTAATCGACGGCGGTCAGGGGAGTGTTTTTCGGATTCTGATCATTTTCGCATTTTCCCTCCATATCGTCACCGATGTGGTCGAGACGGTATTCCGCTCCGGTGGCAAGCTGCAGGCCGGAAACCGATTTGAGCAGGTACATGGCGTTGGCCGACAACCGTACTTCACCGAACGTTGAGGCAACGTAGGGGGGATTAATGGTGAACGGATCGTCTTCGTATCCGGGACGGTTTTCAACATTGATACGGGTGGTGTTACGGTCGGCACCAATTTTGAAATGGAGTTCATTGCTGCCGACAGGCTGCAGATATTTGCACTCCGCAAGAAGATTGTCGGATTGATACTGGAGCCGTGCAGCCGCATTGGCATAAATCTGTTTCCAGTACGGGTGATCGTAGGTGACAAGTTTTCCGTCGATAATTCTGGGTTCAAACGTGGAATCCGGAGTTCCGGATTTTTCCGGCCACGGATCGATAAGAAAAAACGCCCCAGCATTCTCTTTCTGACGGGTGGCCCGGAGATACAGCGACCACCGGTCATGGGTCCATTCTCCGCTCAGTCGTATATTGCCGTCGGTTGACCCGTAGTTACCATCCGCAGGGAGACCGTTGGTGTTCCCGCCTGCGTCGGTATTCGGCAGCAATGCGCCGGAACCGTAAATTCGTGACTGATGGGCCGGCAGGCCATCGGAACGCAGGAATCCGGCCGAAACGGCAATGGTCTGGTTTTCTGCCGGTATCGCATGAAGCGAGAAGTCTGCCGCTTGTGAACCGGCGGTGGTGAACCGTGTCTGCAGTTCGGTACTGTTTCCGGTTGTTGCTCGGGTAACGACATTTATGATGCCGGCCATTGCACCGGATCCGTACACCAGTCCGGCGGGGCCGCGGAGAACTTCGATCCGTTCGATGTCACCGAACAGTCCGAGAACTGTTTCTCCCTGAAATCCGTCACGTGCCTGCGTGTTCATTTTATGACCGTTGATCAGAAAAATGATTTTGGTATTCCGGTCGTTGGCGATGCCCCGCATTCCCCAGAGTGTTCCGTTCCACTTGTTGAACATGTATTGAAAACCCGGTACGAATATTTCGAGAAGTTCCGATAGTGTCCGTGCTCCTGAGAACGTGATCTCTTCGCGTGATATGACCGACATGCTGAAAGGTGATTCTTCGAGGTTGAGATCGAGAAACGATCCGGAGGTGACCGTCAGATCGAGAAGGTAGTCAAGATATTCAATATCTTCAACGGCGGGATGGGCATTACCGGCTGGAGCGGTTGCTTCAGCCGGTAGAGTAAAAAAACATACCGGTGCCAACAGTATTGATATAACCATACTGAGCATTTTCAGCCTGCGTACAGATCCCATACCTGGATTCTCCTGTCAATTGTCTCGCAGTTGTTGCTTCGCGCCTGTAATGTTTGTTACCGTGCAGATGTGCGCCGGTGTATCATGAAATGATTGCGGGTGATACCTGAATTCTATCTGATCCGGATGAATTTTGCAAGTTCCGGTCTCTCCTCCGGAATCTGCCGTTTACCAGAGTTCTATTTCCAATGTGAACGGTCGTGAAGTACACGGGACATATTCACTTGTTGCCGAATGTATCGAATACCATTGCGCCCGCACCGAGAACCCCGGCATCTTCGCTGAGCCGAGCTATCTCGAGCCGACATTTCTCCCATATCATCGGCCAGCAGTTTTGTGATGCATAACGGGCTACCGCATCGGTAATGATTTTACCGGATTTCATGACTCCGCCTCCCAGAATGATCAGATCGGGAGAGAGGGTGTTGCAGATGATGCCGATGAGTCGTCCGAGCATTTCGGATGCTGTTTCGTGTACCCGCAAAGCAACCGGATCACCCTGTTCAACATAATCGTAGATGGTTTTTGATGAAAGTTTTTCGGGGCTGTTTTTAGCGAAGAGAGTAAATGGGGTATCGCTGCCAGCGGGGGTTTCTTCAGCATATTTTTTCGCCAGAGTCACATGACCGGTGGCGGATGAGTATCGCTCCACACAGCCATCGAGCCCGCAGTTGCAGGGAATTCCGCCGGTCTCGACGATAATATGTCCGAGTTCCGCCGCCATACCGAACGTACCGGTGAAAAGTTTATGGTCAACAATGATTCCGCCGCCGATCCCGGTACCCAGGGTAAGAAGTACCATGTTACGGACTCCCCGTCCTGCACCGAACCGGGCTTCCGCAAGTGCGGCAACCGTCGCATCGTTGGCGCCGATGGTGTTGAGACCGAATTTTTCCTTCACTGGTTCATACAGGTGCGTGCCTTTCCAGCCGGGAAGGTTTTCCGCGCCGTCGACGATTCCTTTTTCGCTGACAAAACCCGGGGTACCGATCCCGACACCCAGAATGGTATCGGTGGTGCCTTCTTTTTCGATGAGGGTATCGATCAGGCTGAGGATGTTTTCCATGACATGTGTACCGCCTTTTTCGGCTCCGGTAGGCATTCTCGTCAGGTGTCTGCCTTTGCCGTCCCTGTCAATGATAATACCTTTAAGATTGGTGCCGCCAAGATCGATACCGATCGCCGATTGAACCATTTTTTGAACCCCCGATTTTCTGCTACGCGCTGACGTATGCTCCCGACAACTCACCACTGCCGCCGGAACTCATATAATATACAAAAATATATAAAAAATGCTCGTTGTCACCTAGCGGTACTATTTTTACATCATGTCGCATTCGCTCAGGTTTATCATCGATCCGCCTCGTTCAGCGTTTTTCAACATGGCTGCCGATCTTTTTCTGATGCAGCAGTGTTCCGCATCTCCGGTTATCACTGTTCGTTTTTATTCCTGGAAACCGCCGGCGATCACCCTCGGGCGTCTCCAGCGGTCGTATGAACAGCTTGTGGAGGAACACCTCCAACGGGATGGTATAACATGGATACGTCGGCCAACCGGTGGACGGGCGGTACTGCACCGGGAGGATCTCACCTACAGCTGCATCTTTTCCCGTTCGATTGCCGCAATGGGGAGTGGGGTTGCGGATACCTATGCGATAATTACTCGTTGTCTGGTGGAAGGGCTAGCCGAATGTGGTATTGCGCTTTCAGCTCAGGAGCGAAGCAGTCCTCTCATAAAAAGTGGCCGTTCGGTAAAATTACCCTGTTTTCTTGCACCTAACCGCAATGAGATCATGGTGAACGGAAGAAAACTGATCGGTTCGGCACAATATCGCAGTAGCGACTCGGTTCTCCAGCACGGTTCCCTTCCGCTGACCGATGCCTATCGCAGGCTTCCTTATTATATGCCGTTATCCGACGATGAGCGGCTGCGGCAGCAGGAACAATTGAAACAGAAAAGCATCGCCCTTGCTGAAATTAATCCGAGGCTTTCCGGTCATGAGATTATTGAAGCGCTGATCCAAGGATTTCGCGGAATATTGTCCTGTCCGCATTACCGGTCCGACTGGAATAGCGAAGAACTTGACGCCATCGGACACCTCGCCTCAAGCGATATCTTTCAGCGGCAGTGGCTTCAGGATTATCCCTCCGGTGCCGCTCCGGAATGACAAAGACTCCTTCAATTTGAAGATACGACGGGGACATGCTATTTTCTCCAACTGATCGATGGCCGATCCATTTCAACCTCGGGAGCCGTTTATTATGCTTAAAAATCTGGGTGTTGTTCTTTGCACCGTTATCGCCGTACTGCTCACCAACGGGTGTTCAGGAGGGCGCTCGCGTCCGCAAACCGCTGCGGACAGTACCGGCGGCGGAGGAATCGATTACGGAGCACTGCAGCGGAAGGCACTCGCCTTTGTTCCGGAAATCGGCAAAACCGGTGGTGAAATTGTGCTTTCGACGTTTTCCGATCCGAAATCGTTCAATCCGATTACTTCGACGGAAATGACCACTTCAGAATTCACTCAGTACATTTACGAGGGCCTTATCCGTTCAAACGGCGTTACGCTGCTGCCCGAGCCGAATCTCGCATCGTCATGGGATGTTTCCGACGACGGGCTCGAGTGGACGTTTCATCTCAGACCGGGAGTCGTCTGGTCGGATAGCGCACCGTTCAGTGCCTATGATGTCGAGTTCACCTTCAACGACCTGATTTACAATACGGCGGTTACCCCCAATTCGTCACGGGATATTTTTCTGATCGAGGGAAAACGTATCGCGATAAAGGTAATCGACAGCCTGACGGTAAAATTCTCGCTTCCTTTTCCCTATGCTCCCTTTCTGCGGGCGATGTCACAGGAAATTCTTCCGAAACACCGTTACCGGAAATACGTCCGGAAGGGAACATTCCCGACCGAGCTGAGCATCAAAACACCACCAGCGCAGATGATCGGTACCGGACCGTTTCTGCTCGATTCGTACCTCTCTTCGCAGAAAGTGATATTCAAACGTAATCCGCTCTACTGGAAAACGGACAGTGCGGGGAACCGGCTGCCCTATCTTGAACGGGTGGTATATACCATCGTCGGAGATCAGAACGCGGAACTGCTCAAGTTCAAACGGGGCGAAGTGGATTATCTCAGTGCGAAGGGAGAGGATTATCCGGGACTTAAAAAAGAGGAAACCGGCAGCAATTACACGGTATATCGTCTGGGGCCCGCCACCGGCAGTAACTTCCTCATTTTCAATCAGAACCGCGACCGCGATCCGAAAACCGGCAGGGGATATGTCGATTCATTAAAACTTTCATGGTTTACCAATGCTAATTTCCGCAGGGCGATGGCGCATGCACTCGATAAGCAGAACATGATCAATATCGTCATGAACGGACTGGGGTATCCGCAGTGGGGTCCCATGACGCCTTCGGAGGGGTACTTCTTCAATCCCGATGTCGCAACCTATGCGTATGATATCGAAAAAGCGAAACAGCTGCTTGCCGCCGAAGGATTCGCGGACAACGACGGCGACGGGGTGCTTGAAGATGCCGGCGGGCATCCTCTGGAGTTTTCATTTATAACGAATACCGGTAATGTGGTACGCGGTAAAATCGGCGAAATCATCCGCAAAGACCTTGAAACACTCGGCTGCAAGGTGCACTTTCAGGCGCTTGAATTCAACAGCCTCATACAAAAAATCGATAACCCGCCGTTTGAATGGGACGCGGTTCTCATCGGTCTGACCGGCGGGGTGGAACCGCATTTCGGGAAGAACGTATGGCATTCCAGCGGTACACTGCATATGTGGTATCCCCGCCAGAAACATCCGGCAACCGCCTGGGAAGCGGCGATCGACAGTCTCTTCAATGCCGGTGTCAAGGAAGTCGACAACGAAAAACGCAAGGTCATCTATGATGAGTGGCAGCGCATTGCCGCCGATGAACTCCCGATGATCTATACCGTCCTTCCGGAACGGATTCTCTGTATCGCGAACCGTTTCGGGAATCTTAATCCGACCCTTAACGGCGGATTACTGCACAATCTCGAATATCTGTATGTCAGATAGAAACTGCGGGGCAGGCCATGCGTGACGAGATACTCCGGCGGGCGCTCATCTCCCTGCCGCAGCTGCTCCTGATGTCGTTCATCACCTTCATGTTTATCGACCTCGCTCCGGGTGACGTGCTGGCGAAGTACCGGTTCGATCCCCGTATCAGTTCGGAAACGGTCAGACAGATCGAGCAGAAATACCATTTCGACAAACCGGTCCTGGTGCAGTACGGGTACTGGCTCGGAAGACTGGCGCGGTTTGATCTGGGGTATTCCTTTTCCCGTGAGGCGCCGGTGGCGAGTGTGATCGCCGAGCGGCTCTTCAATACGTTCCTCATGTCTTTTTTCTCAATAATATTCACCTGGCTTGTAGCAATTCCACTGGGAATTTACGCTGCCGTGCATCAGTACTCCTGGGGTGACCGCATCATGTCGTTCGTTTCGTATTTCGGCATGTCGCTTCCCGGTTTTTTTCTCGCACTGCTGCTGATGTATCTGATTTATCTCTGCAAGGACGTACCGGTTATCGGGGCGATTCCAATTGGTGGAATGATCTCAACCGATTATGAAAACCTCTCTTTTTTCGGAAAAATTGCCGACCGTGCGGCACATCTGATTCTACCGGTGGTGGTACTTACCGTCGGGGCACTTGCGGGGCTCCAGCGGATAAGTCGCGGTAATATGCTCGAAGAGCTGCGCAAGCAGTATATCGTCACCGCACGTGCCAAAGGATTGCCCGAGCAGAAGGTGATCTACGGGCATGCGTTGCGCAATGCGATCAACCCGTTGATCACGCTCTTCGGGTTTGAATTCTCCGCTCTGCTCAGTGGTGCCGCACTGCTCGAAATCATCATCAACTGGCCGGGACTCGGCAGTCTGATGCTTGCCGCGGTGCGTTCCCAGGATACGTTTCTGGTTATGGGCAGCATGCTTATGGGCGGGGTCATGCTGATACTCGGCAATCTCATTGCCGATATTCTGCTGCTGGTCGTTGATCCCAGGGTGCGAAAAGGATAAAAGAATGGCCATTGAAAACCGCTCCCTGAAAAAATTCATCCGGCACCCCCTGTCGATTCCCGGAATCGTGGTACTCGCAGTTCTTTACCTTCTCATGTTTTTCGCAGAATTCATCGCACCCTACGGTCTCGACAGTGGTCGTCGCGAGCTTTCCTATCAGCCCCCGAGCAGGGTGCATTTCGTGCACAACGGCAAATTTTCGCTGCGTCCGTTCGTGTACGCATATGGGTTCACGTTCAATGAGTATTACGAGAGAACCTATACGGAAGACCGGTCGGAGCCTTATTACATTTCACTCTTTGTCAAGGGCGATCCGGTTCGCCTGTGGGGGTTCATTCCGCTGCGGCATCATCTTCTAGGTGTCAAGGGAGATGACGACAGGGGGTGCCGGCTGTATTTCCTCGGCGCGGATGCGGTGGGGCGTGATCTTTTTTCGCGGATTGTCTATGGTTCACGCGTATCGCTCACCATCGGATTTTTAGGGGTGGCGGTAACGGCGCTGCTCGGTTTTTTCGTCGGGGGGATTTCCGGTTATTACGGAGGTAAAACCGACTGGTTGCTCATGCGGTTCGCGGAGTGTTTCATGCTGGTGCCGGGCTTTTTTCTGATGCTGGCGCTCCGCAGCGCATTTCCGATCAAACTCACTTCCGTTCAGGTGTATCTGCTGATTGTGGCAATTCTCAGTCTTATCGGCTGGGCGGGGTTCGCGAGGGTTATCCGCGGTATGGCGCTTTCCATCGGGAAACGTGATTTCGTTACCGCCGCACGAGCTCTCGGAGCATCGGATCTCCGCATCATCTTTGTCCATATCCTTCCGCAGACACTTTCCTATGCCATCGTTTCGATGACGCTTTCAATTCCCGGGTATATCCTGAGCGAATCGGCGCTCAGTCTCATTGGTCTCGGTATCCAGGACCCTCAGGCGAGCTGGGGGAATATGCTCAGTGCCGCGATGAATGTGTCGGATATTCAGTATCATCCGTGGATACTGCTTCCCGGAGTCTTTATTTTTCTCACGGTGATGGCGTTTAACTTTGTGGGAGACGGACTGCGGGATGCGCTCGATCCGAACCGGTAGGATACGGTACGTTTACTTGTAAGTATCCCCTTACCAGCCGCGGGATATCGTTAAAAATGAAAAAGAAAATCGATAACCTCCAACAACGTCTTCCTCCGTTCCAGCGGTACTGAAAAATACGGCTCAGACTGTTACCCAGCCTGCCCGTAACCCACATATCCCCATGTGCATGGGGGGCCGCAGGATTGTACCATGTAATCGAGGTATGTCGGATTGAAGTCAACAGGTGCCGGGCAACATGCGCCGACAAAAGTGGCTTGGATATTTTCGGTATAAATTTCAGGGGGTTCATACTTTTTTTTCATTCAGCTGCTCCATTCCGGTGGTTATTTTTTGCGACCGTAAAACAGAAAGCAAACTTTCAGGAAATGTCGTATCAAGGCTCTTCGTATCGAATTTCCAAGGCATACAGTTGTAGGATTGCATCTGTTAAAAAATATAAAAAGGCGGTTTAGACAGGTAACAAAAAAATTAAAGAGAGGTGAACTATGGTCATCAATCCGACCCATAACCTGGTTGTTCGGCACAGCTTCAATCGAGCTGCTGTTATCGCCGCAAAACAGACAGGTGTTCAGTTTTTTTTCCGCTAGTCGATGCAGCAGAATGGAATCGGCATATCTGAACAGGTAGCACTCTCCCCGTCGTAACGTTCTGTGTTTTCGTATAGAAACACATTCTCCGGGCTGGAGCAGTGGCCACATGGAATTACCATGAATCCGGAGGTTGATGGAACCTTCTGATTCAAGCAGTGTATTGAATACAGCCGGTCTATCGATCCATCGCTTCATGTAAAGCCTTCATGTAATTGCAGTTCAATACAAGGGGTTCGGTGAACGATCTGTTCTCGGAATACATCATACCAGGGCAGAGGATACAGGTACCCAGATGATCACAGGTCGGACAGATGTTTACCTCGGATATTTTTAATGTACGTAAAGTAGTAATTAATTCGGAGTCGCGGACAGCTTTTTGTAGAACTCTGCCGTCAACCTGCCGGATATTTCCAATTGAATGATCCCGGAATGCAATGCAGGGAACAATCGCACCATCCGATCGTATCGCTATGGAAGTAAACAGTCGCTTGCACAAGGGTAGTGTTTCGGCCATGCTTCGGGAAATCTTTTTCGTGTTTCGGCAGCGCTGTTGTATTTCCTCATTGGTGAAATGGCTGAAGTACCGGTCGAAAAACGGTTTGCTGGTAAGATTTCGACAATAGGCGGTTTCCTGGTCGGGACGAACAATCTTGACGATGCCTTCGGAGACGTCAAAACCCTTTCCGGCAAAAAAAGTTTTTGTCGCAGGCAGAGTGTCCACGTTTTCTTCAATGATATTGATGATAACTTTTACATTTACTCCCTGTTGTTTGAGCGCAAGTGCTGCGTCAAGTGCCAAGGTGAAGGATCCCTGCATACCGGTAAACGAATCATGAATAGAAGGAATATGTGAAAAGAATGAAAGACGGACATAACTGAACTGTTCACGGTGTTTGACAAGGAAGGCTATATGTGTTTTATTAATGAGAGTGCCGTTACTCAGGATAACCGTTCGCATGAAATTACAGGTTACATAATGAGAAAGTATCTCGAGAATGTCTTCTCTGAAAAAGAGTTCGCCGCCGGTAAGCAGAACATTCAGAACTCCCGCCTCGGCAAGCTTATCGAAGGCGGAACATAGCTCGCTGGTGGAAAGGTCTTTTTTGTTCCTGTCGACATAGCAATACCGGCACGAAAGATTGCATCTTCCGGTACATTCGACGGTCGCGTTGGAAAAGTAACCTCTTTCACCAAGACGTTCTATTTTATCAAGAATACGGTTTTTCATTTCAGGGCTCCAGAAGTCCGCGTTCGGTGATCGTACCGACGAATGTTCGGAGGTCTCGATCTGCGGTAGTTTTGTCAACTTCATATTCCTCCAGCAATGCGTTGATGATCGCTTCTTCGTCGTAAGATTTTTCGATACAGCACCATATAAAAGCTCCGACTCCGTTGAACGAATGCACATTCGCCCTTTCCCGATCGTAAATAAATACCTCATCGTCTATCTTACGCACTAGTAATTTTTCAACAATTTTCAGTCGCATGGCATCCATCCGTAAGGGTATGAAAAAAGGTAAGTATTGTTTTATTGTTGATGAAATGCAACAACCTGAAACAGGTGAACTCAGAAAATCGCTCGACGGTATCCAACAAACTGGTTGTTAGAAGTGCATCCGCGGGTATATGGTAACTGTTATGAAGGAGATACTGAAACACCTGTGTTCTCTTTAAAAATTCTACCCTGTTTAAGGCTGCTTGTTCAAGAAAAAAAACAGAGTCAACTTCCGCATGATGCTGATACTCCAATTCGCCCGGTCCGTTTGAAGAGTGGAAGGGAGTGGAATACAGGATCAGGTTATTATTTTTGCAGTAAAGCACATTCAATTCATCACTCCCAAACTGGATCTCAGAGAGATTCGATGTAAGGAGTGAGCTTATTGTCGATTTACCTTTACCGGAGTCTCCTGAAAAGAGAAACCCTTTACCTTTATAGATAATTGAGGATGAATGGAGTGGAAGACCACCCCGTTGTAGCACCATAAAAGTAAAAAACCATTTAAATGCGCTGAATATCAACGCAACAGTACTTTGTGAGCGATGTGAAAGAATCAGCAGCCCTCTACGCTGAGCCGATACGACCAGAAAACGATAGTAGCATTTTTCATCGACAATATCGTTCTGTTCAAATGTAGATATATTTCCTGCAGAAATAAGACCTGCAAAATCAGGTGTTTTGCAGTGTTCATTGCCTATAATAACTGAAAAAGATGCCCGTTGCTGCTGATCAAGACGGGAAATAAACTGGCAAAAGAGGTGGCGGGCAACCGATTTGAAATCATCGGGCACGTCAAGATCAAATGGAATATCTGCAATTTCCAGATGCAATACTACCGAGGACCTTTCACTCTCTTTATGATCGGCTAATCACTTTGAAAATCAAGATAATGATACCGGTATATAGATGCCATTGTCCCGGTTCATTGAAAACAAATGAAGTCTAACGCACTGTACGATGTATCCAAATTGAGACTCGTCAGCATTGGAGGAAAGATACTCAATCCGCAAAGAATCTGCAATTGCTCTACTGATCGCTTAACGGTAGATGTAGATCTACTGGAGAAGTTGGGTTACCATCTGAGGCAATGTATTCGCCTGTGCCAGCATGGCTGTTGAAGATTGAGATAATATCTGGTTTCTGGTAAAATTTACAGTTTCCTCAGCAAAATCTGTGTCACGGATGATTGATTCTGCAGCCTGTGTATTGGTTTCCTGATTCATCAGATTATTTACGGTATGTTCCAACCGGTTGATCATCGCACCGATGTTGGATCGCATTTTATTGATGCGGTCCAATCCAGTGGGGCTCTGGACATTCGGATTCCCGAATACGAAAAGTCGTTCTGCTGTAGTAACATCCGACCCGCCGTCAATTACTTTCAGGATGATATCAAGTTTGTTGCTGACGGTTCCGGAGCCCGGAACTCCTCCCCCGACCGATAAATCGATAAGGAAATCTCCAAGGTCGTTGGCTGCATTCGGATCCCATGAAAAGCCGTCGAACAATCCCTTACCTCCAATATCCACCCCGACTACGGCACTGCTTGGCGCGGTGTGGAAGAGCGCATTGCTGTCCATTTGCCCCAGAGCGATGGTGAGCATATTCTCGGCTGTCGATTCGTAATAATTTCTGCCGTTGGTGGTAACATAAGAGGCGTTGTCATTACTATTGTAATTCTGCCCGATAAGCATGTTGAAGTGATGTCCGCTGCCTCCGTCATTCACATCGCCGAGAGAGCCCCCATTCGGAAGATAGCTGGATTGTGCTGTTTTATGAGCGGTTTCCGGTGCTGCTGTATCCGAATTGCTGGCATAAATACCATTTACGTTGTTTCCGCTTATCTCCGGGGTGGCGAAAAGTTGCATTCCGTTGTATTTGGTAGTTGCCGCAATGCGATCGAGTTCCTCCATGAGCTGGCTGAACTCCTGTCCCATGTAATCACGCTCAGTCTGTGTGTAGGTATCGTTTTTCGCCTGAATCACCAGCTCACGCATCCGCTGCATGATTGCAGCCTGTTCATTCAACGCACCATCAGCAATGTTGAGCAGTGCGATCGCATCCTGCGTGTTTTTCAGTGCCTGCCCCATACCACGAACTTGCGTCCGGAGATTCTCGGAAACACCGAGCCCCGCCGCATCGTCTGATGCCGAATTGATTCTTAGACCGGTCGAGAGTTTCTGAATTGATTTGTCCATTTCCCTGCTGATTGTGAACAGGGAGTTCTGAGTGGTCATTGAGGCGATATTGTGGTTGATACGCATACCAACATCCTTGTTGGAGTAATGTTGTGATTCAATCCTTTGAATCGGCGGCGACAGATACTCGCTACCTGTTTATGGTATCGGCCGTCCCTGGGTGAGACTTGAATTTTATTATTTCGTATTTTTATTCACGTACTCCACCCTATATGCTTTATCGGAAAAAAATAGAAAAACTTTATTTTTTTTTGGGGGGGGGATAACCTTTTTAGGGGAAGTTGAATGATTTATTATCTCTGAGTTTATTCACAAGTGATTCCGGGCTGTTTACACTTCCAGCTACGTATGTTATTTTCAGTTATTGTGTTAGAGAGATAAAATTACCGGGACATGTGCGGGGTAACCGAGGCGGAGTCCTTGAATTATACTTTATTT
>JAFGHA010000112.1 GCA_016930275.1 Chitinispirillaceae bacterium | reverse complement strand
GTAGGGAAACCGGACTGTCGTGGGAGGACTGGTTTTACCAGGGCGGCGAGGACTATGAGCTGCTTTTTGCCGCATCTTCCGGTTTCGATGTTTCCCGTTACTGCACGATCGAACCCGAAATGAAACCGATACGGATCGGTGAATTTTCGAACGAGGTCGATGGAGTGATGACCGATTCGCAGGGAATCCGCACAGCGCTTCGGAGCGGCGGTTTTGACCATATGCGTGCTTTGTTGTTCTGACGTCTGAAATCTGCTATTTTATCAACTCATCTTCAGGAATATTATGGTTGAACGTCGAAGAAAAAAGCTCGGTGAAATTCTGATCGCTCAGAAACTGATCAACGAAGAGCAGTTGCTCTATGCCCTGCAGGAACACAAACGCACGGGGGTGAGTCTCGGCGTCGTACTGGTTCGTCTCGGCTTCATTTCCGAAGAGGACCTCTCGAGTGTGCTCGGGCAGCAGATTCACCTCAATCAGCGCAAGCGCATCGGCGAGGTACTGGTTGAACAGGGGTTGATATCAGAGGAGCAGCTGGAGCAGGGACTCGCGGAACAGCGTCACAGTGGAATGCGGCTCGGAAGATGTCTCGTGAAACTCGGTTTCATTTCCGAAATGAAACTGGTGGATATTCTCAGTGCGCAACTTGATATTCAGCATGTCGTTCTCGAAAACTTCACGTTCATACCGAAACTGGTGCGGGTGGTTCCAAAGGAAATGGCGGTAAAATACCGTGCCATTCCGCTCTTCGAGCAGGACGGGGTCATCACCGTGGCCATGGCCGATCCCACCAACCTCCGTACGGTAGATCACCTCAAATTCAAAACCGGTCGTGAGATCGAACCTGTTATAGCAACCGAGAAGAGCATTCTTGCGGCAATTGATAAGAATTACTCGGCATCAATGGAGGATATGTCGTCCCTTATCGGGCAGGTGCAGACCGACGAGGAAATCGAGGTCGTCGAGCCCGAAACAGTTGCCGAAAATATTACCGACGAGGAAAGTGCACAGGTGATCAAGCTGGTCAATCTCATGATCAGCAAGGCTATTTCGGAGGGAGCGTCCGACATTCATATCGAACCGCTCGAAAAATTCGTACGTCTCCGGTACCGGATCGACGGTGATCTGCAGGAGAAAAGCGCGATACCACTCCAGTTGCGCGCCCAGATTACTTCACGAATAAAGATTCTTTCGGGAATGGATATCGCCGAGAAACGTAAACCGCAGGACGGCCGGATGCAGATCAAACACGACGGACGTGAAATAGACCTGCGTGTGTCAACGTATCCGATGTCCACCCGGAATCGCGGGGTGAACGAGAAAGTGGTGATGCGTATTCTCGATCCGACCACGAAAAAGATGTCGCTGGAACAGATGGGATTTTCATCCAGGGCGGTTGAACAGTTCAACGACCTCATCAAGAAGCCCGACGGCATCATTCTGGTGACGGGCCCCACGGGAAGCGGAAAGAGTTCCACCCTGTATACGGCATTGCAATTGATTTATGATATATCGAAAAATATCGTCACCATGGAGGATCCGGTCGAGTTGCACATCGACGGTATCTGTCAGGGGCAGATCCAGCCGAAGGCGGGATTTACCTTTGCAGATGGAATGCGGTCGATTCTCCGGCAGGATCCCGATGTCATCATGATCGGTGAAATGCGCGATACCGAAACCTGTGAGATGGCGATACAGGCCGCACTCACCGGGCATCTGGTATTTTCCACTCTGCATACGAACGATTCCCCCAGCGCCTATACCCGGCTGCTTGACATGGGAGTCGAACCGTATCTGATCACCTCCACCGTCATCGGTGTACTGGCCCAGCGTCTGGTCCGTCGTGTCTGCCAGCGGTGCCGTACCGAGTACGATCCGGAACCGGCGCTGCTCGAGCGGCTCGGTATCCAGCCGGGGACGCCGTTCTACCGCGGCAGGGGATGCAAAGTCTGCAGTGGTACCGGTTACAAGGGACGTCTCGGTCTGTATGAACTGCTGCTTCCCGATGAGCAAATTACCCGTCACGTATTGCAGCGCGCCAGTTCGGATCAGATCAAACAGTACGTTATCGACCGGGGAAATTTCGATTCGCTTCGCCATGACGGTATCCGGAAAGCCCTTGAGGGGCACACCACCATTGAACAGGTATTAGGAGCTACACAGAATGACTGAAAGCAGCGGCGGCGTTTTAAGCCGCCTCGTGCTCAACGGTGTACAACGCGAGGCTGTTGTATATGATCGCGGGCCGCAGCTGGTATTTGCCGGCGCCGGTACCGGTAAAACGCGGGTACTGACGGCCAAAATGGCCTGGCTTATTGATCGCGGGATCGCTCCCGCGAGACTTTTCGCCGCCACGTTTACCAACAAGGCGGCACGGGAGATGCGTGACCGGCTCGAAAACATCGTCGGGAGACCGATGGACGGCATGTGGATCGGAACGTTTCATTCACTTTGTGCACGACTGTTACGTCGTGAATGCCGGCATCTCGGATTTGAGCGGACGTTTTCGATTTACGATCAGACCGACCAGCTCACCCTTGTACGCAGGGTGTTGCAGCGGTTGGAGATGGACGACCGATCGGTATCGCCGCGTCAGATACTCTCTCATGTTTCCCGGTTCAAAAACCGTTGCCTGTCGGTTGAGGAGGCGAGAAAAACGGCCACCGGGTTTTACGAACAGGAACTCGTACGGATGTATGCGGAGTATCAGAAGATGCTCCGTGAACAGCAGGCGATGGATTTTGACGATCTGCTCATGCATGCCGTAGTATTGCTGCGTGATAACGGCGATGTGCTTTCCCGCTACACTACTCTGTTCGACTACCTGCTGATCGATGAGTATCAGGACACCAACGGCGCTCAATTGCAACTGGTCAAATTGCTCGCCGGGAAACACCGGCGGGTGTTCGCGGTGGGGGACGACGATCAGAGTATCTACGGATGGCGCGGTGCGCAGGTGGAGAATATCCTCACCTTCGGGCAGCACTTTCCCCAGACGAAAGTGTTCAAACTGGAACAGAATTACCGGTCAACCCAGTCGATACTCGATTTCGCCAATGCGGCCATCGCCGGCAACAGCAACCGGGCGCCCAAGCAATTGTGGACCGATCGCGATAAAGGCGCACGGGTGACGGTAACCCGGTTTCGTGATGACCGGCAGGAGGCGCAGAAAATCGCCGACTCGGTCAAACCGGTCTGTCGGGAAGGGAAAATCCGGGGGGGGGGAGATCGCCGTACTCTTCCGTACCAATGCGCAGTCCCGTGTATTCGAGGAAGCGTTCCGCAAGGAGCAGATACCCTATGTTCTGGTGGGCGGGACGGGTTTTTACGAACGTTTGGAAATCAAGGACTGTCTGGCGTATCTGCGACTCCTCGTGAATCCGGCCGACAATATCAGTTTCGAACGGATTTACAATGTTCCGGCTCGCGGGCTAGGTGAAAAGGCCTTCGGGGCGATTGCGCAGGAGGCTTCGCTTCGTGGCGTGCCTTTACTGACGGCGCTGTTGACGACACCTCCCGGGAATTGGGGAGGACGATTCGTCAAGGGATTCACCGAATTGCGGGAGGCATTCGAACTGCTGATCGATGCCGCGACGCAACGGCGCAGTTCTCCGCACGAGCTGCTTTCCGAAGTACTGCAGCTTACCGGCTATATGGATATGCTCACGGCACAGCAGACCGAAGAAGCGCAGGGACGGATCGAGAACGTCAATGAGTTGCTCAATGCGCTTTCCATCTGGTCGGATGAGCATCCCGGCAGTGCGCTGGATGCCTTTCTCGAGGAGGTATCGCTTGCCAGTGATGTGGATACCTGGGAACAGAAGGAGGACGCGGTCAATCTGATGACGCTGCATTGTGCCAAGGGACTCGAGTTCAAGCTGGTATTTCTTGCGGGGCTCGAGGAGGGGCTGTTGCCGTCCCGTCAGAATTTCGATGATGAAACGAAGATCGAGGAGGAACGCCGGCTACTGTATGTCGGAGCTACCCGCGCGAAGGAGCGACTCTTCTGTTCGCATGTTGACCGGCGCTACCGGTTCGGAGAACTGCTTCCGCAATCACCGTCCCGTTTTCTTCTGGCAATTGATCCCCTGCTGTATGATGCCGATGACCGGAGTGTCGATTTCTCCTCTTTTGCGGCCCGTAGTACCGCGCCCGGACCGGCAGCCGGTTCCCGTGGCGCAAAGACACCGACACGACTGCGGCGTTTCGATATGCCGGAGAAACAGCGGATTTCCCGGCAGACCCCGAAGTTTGAAGATTATTCGCAGGATACGGTTGAATACCGAATGGGACAGTATGTCCGTCATAAAACCTACGGACGTGGAAGGATCGTCTCGATTTCCGGCTTCGGAAACGATATGAAAGTCATGGTACTGTTCAATGACGGATCACGAAGAAAACTCATGGCGAAGTTCGCCAATTTCGAACGGGATTGAAGATTGCCGGAATTGCGGATAATTCCCGTATCTCGATTACGAGACAGCAGCACGGAGCAGTGCCGTAAGAGATACTGGTTGTACTGAATTTTTCAGACGAGAATGCTATGCCCCTTGTAGTATGCGTGATCCCTGCACGGATGGGATCGACCCGCCTGCCGGGAAAACCGCTGGAACTGATCGCCGGCGTTCCGCTTATTGTCTGGGTATATCGGAACGCGGTCGCATCGGAGGCATTCGATGTGGTGTGTGTCGCTACCGATGACCGGCGGATCGCGCAGGCGGTTGAAGCGGAAGGCGGCAGAGCGGAAATGACCTCGGCCGCTCATCTATGCGGTACTGACCGGGTATTTGAGGCGGCATCCCGATTGGCCGGTACCCACATCGTCAATATTCAGGGCGACGAACCGCGAATACCCCGTGATCTGCTCAGGTCGTTTACCGAGGAACTGGTATCCCTGGACGACAATTCCTTGCTAACCATCGTCTCACATGCTACAATTGAAGATACATCGGACCCCAACACGGTCAAAGCCGTATTGGGGAACGAGAACCAGGCCCTTTACTTTTCCCGGGCTCCCATTCCGTATGTGCGAGAAGGTACCGCGATATGCTATAAACACTGTGGTATCTATGGGTATACGGCGGAAAGCCTGCGCCGCTTTTGCGGGTTTTCTCAAGGGATTCTTGAACAGGTGGAGCGGCTTGAACAGCTTCGGGCTCTGGAGAACGGGATGAAAATCCGGTGTCAGATACACGATTTCGAATCGATTGGAATCGATACGCCGGGAGATCTGGAGCGCTTTCGTCAATGGGCGGCACGCAACGGTTATGGATGCTGAAAACAGACACATTCTGATAGTTGATGATGAAATTTCCATCTGCGAAGTTCTCGGACAATTTCTCAGAAGAGAAGGCTACACCGTCTCCATAGCATCAAGCGGCGAAGAGGGACTCTCAATTCTCCGTGGCGGTGATGTACATCTGATTATTTCGGATATCAAGATGCCCGGTATGTCCGGGGTGGATCTTCTCAAGCAGATCAAGGCCGACTCCCTTTCACTTCCGGTACTGATGACCACCGGATTCCCCACTCTCGATACGGCGATTGAAGCGCTCAAACTCGGTGCGTACGACTACATGACCAAGCCGTTTCACCTCGAGGAAATCGGGGAAAAAGTACGACGCGCTTTCCAGTCGAGAAAACTTCAGGAGGAGAACCTGCTTTTCTCGAGGCTGGTATCATTGCACGAGGTAACGAAAACGCTCGCGTCGACTCTTGAAGTCCAGGAACTCAACTGCAAATTCCTCGATTTTTCCCTGCGGATGATAAAGGCCGACGGAGGATCACTGCTGCTGGTCGATCAGGCGGGCAAGCTTGCGATTACCGAAACCGCGGGAGACCACTATGAACCGGCATTCTGGCTTGCCCGTCCGTTCGTCGCCGTATCACGACTGGTTGCACAGCAGCAGGAAGCGGTATTGATCAATGCGCAGGAACCCCTTCCCGACGAGCGACTACTGCCGCTTCCCGGCGGCTGCCGTTCAATGATCAGCTTTCCTCTCAAAACACCGTCACGGGTAATCGGGGTACTCAATCTTCTTCGCAATGATGCGCACGATCCGTTTGCCGGACTCGATCTTGAGATCATCAATGTGCTCGCTTCACAGGCAAGTATCTCCATCGAAAACGTCCGACTGTATCATAATATCCGTGACAATTATCTCAAAACCATCAGGGCGTTCGCCCTCGCCGTTGAGGCGAAGGACGAATACACGCACGGTCATTCCGAAAATGTGATGAAGTATACCGTTGTCCTCGCCAAACATCTCGGGCTGCCGGAACACGAACTTGAGCTTGTCAAGTATGCGGGGCTGCTGCATGATATCGGTAAAATAGGCATCAGCGAGAATATCCTCAATAAAGCGGGGCGGCTGACGTCGCAGGAGTTCGAGGAGATAAAACGGCATCCTGAACTCGGTGCGCGGATCATTTCCGATGTTCCTTTTCTCAAATCGCTCGTTCCCATGGTGCTGCATCATCATGAGTTCTACAACGGCAGCGGGTATCCGCTGAAGATCGCCGGGAATGCGATTCCCTTCGGGGCGCGGATTCTCAGTGTCGCCGATGCCTATGAAGCAATGACTTCCGATCGTCCGTACCGAAAGTCACTCACCCAGAGCGTCGCATTCAGTATTTTAAACGATGAACGGGGCAAACAATTTGATCCCCACATTGTCGATGCGTTTCTGGATATTATGAATTCGGGAAATACGTAAAATGAGGCGATGGCTTCCACCGGTGCTGCTGTGGCTTATGTGTGCCGGTTTGTGGCTGGCCGTGGCGGTTGACCGCACCGCTGCGGACGGTGAAGAAATTACCGTTGTAAAGGCCGATTCCGGAACTCCGGTATCGGTCGACACGGAAACAATACCGGTCGAGGAACCGCTCCATGCGGCGGCTTCGTCCGTATCCTGTATCAATGTCAATCTCGCCGGGGTGGAGCAGCTCGATGCACTGCCCGGAGTCGGACCGGTTATCGCGCGGCGTATCGTTGAATATCGTACAGCCAACGGACCGTTCAAACGACTGGAGGATATGGAACGTGTAAAGGGAATCGGTCCCGCGACGGTGAAAAAAATCGGAAATCGGGTCTGTTTCTGACAACTGATCAATACGGAGGTTGAACCGTCGGGTATAAAAAATGATATTTAGTTAGAAACCACAAAACTATGAAACAAACGAACGCCACCATATCAGGACTTGATATTCAGAATGAATATCTGACGGTCGCGCAATATAACTCCGATGAACATGCGGTGATGCTCGTGGCGATCCAGCCGCTGACCGGAGCCGACGGCGAGAGTTCTCCGTCGGCGGTTTCCGCGGAGATCGGCGCACTTAAAAACAAGTTCAAATTCGGTACCGCACCGATAAACTACTCCCTCCCGGGAGAGTTCGCAATTATCAAAAAGATGTCTGTCGAGTCGCAGGAGACGGATCTCGATGGTGCACTGCAGTGGGAGCTCGGGCAGCATATTATCGGGGCGGTCGATGAATACGCGTTTGACTATCAGCAAGTCGGAACCGGCGTCGACGGAATTAATGAGTATCTGATGGTGGCTTACCGCAGAGAACAGGTCGATTCGTTCGGTACGGTACTCAAACGGCATAAACTCGTCGCCGGCGCAGTCGATCTTGACCTCTTTGCTCTTGTAAATGTATTCGCGGCCAATTACCCGGAAGCGACGGATCGTCCGGCGCTGCTGCTGCATGCGGAAAGTACCCGCGCGAAACTTATCATGACCCATAACGAAAATTACATTGATTACGATAGTATCTCCTATGAAGAGGGTACGGATCCGCATACGTTCGCCGGACTCCTGCAGAACACCGCGCAACGTCTCTGCAGTTTGACGATGCTGACCGGAAGCTCCGCCGAGGTACCGGTCTTCGCCGCAGGTGCCCTTTTTACCGATGGTGGCTATCTCGAAACGCTGCGGTCGGCAACGGGTAACGTGGAACTCCTGCATCCCTTCAGGAAAATCGGTTGCAGGGTCGGTGTCGACAACGAGCAACTGGCCGCATTTCTGCCGCAGCTGTCCGTTGCGGTCGGATGTGCTCTCCGCGGGGGTGACGAACTATGATCAGGATCAACCTCGCCAGGAAACGCACCACCGCGAAGTCACCCGCATCCCGTCCGCATCTGCCGACCGGGTTGCTTATTGCCGTCCCGGTGACGGTTCTGCTGCTC
>JAFGHA010000111.1 GCA_016930275.1 Chitinispirillaceae bacterium | reverse complement strand
TGGCGCTTTACCTGATGGAACAGCCGCCGTCCGAGGCACAGCATCTTGCCGATGCCCTCACCACCGCACGCGGCAGGCTGCGTCACTGCTGCCGTTGCTTCAATTACAGTGAAGATGAAATATGCGCCATCTGCAGCGCGCCCGGGCGTGACGGCAGATGTATCTGTGTGGTGGAGAAGCCGGTTGATGTTTTTGCAATGGAACGCGGGGGGCGCTATCGGGGAGTGTATCATATTCTCGGCGGGGTACTCGCTCCGCTGCACGGCATCACGGTTGAGAAACTTCGCATACGGGAGCTTTCCGGGCGCATCGAAACCGGTCAGCCGGAGGAACTCATCATCGCGCTCGGCGGTTCTGCAGACGCGGAAGCGACAGCCCTCTATCTTGCACGATTGTTCAAAGATAAAACGTCGTTGCGGATAACACGACTCGCGCGCGGGCTTCCCGCGGGAATGGAACTTGAATATGCCGATCAGATTACCCTGAGTCAGGCACTTAACGAACGGACGGATATACACTATGGCAAAGACTGAAACGCGATCACGTCTCTACTGGATCCGCAAGGCGGGCGCGAGCCTGATGTTTCTGGGGTTTATTCCCGGTGCTCCGGGAACGGTCGGGTCTGCCGCAACAATAGCCGGTATCTGGTATCTGAGCCGGCACGAGCAGCTCTCCCGCTTCGTTTCTCCACAGCAGCCGCTCAGTTGGTGGATACTGTCAATAGCGCTCGTGGGGGTGAGCCTGTTTTTCTCGTCGCATGCCCGGGAGACTTTCGGGAAAGAGGACCCCGGACCGGTGGTAATCGACGAGGTGGCGGGACAGTTCATCACGTTTTTCATGGTGCCGATCACCTGGCGCACGCTTCTTGCGGGATTTTTTCTGTTCCGTTTTTTCGATATCATCAAGCCGTTTCCGGTCAATGACATGCAGCAGCTCGATGACAACGTCGGCATAACGATGGACGATGTTCTTGCCGGTGTGTATGCGAATCTTGCGCTTCTGGCGGTTCTTGCCTGTTATCAATGGATGCGGGGATATCTCTGATACCATGGTGGAAACGCTGCTCAACTATATTGCGTCCTTCATACGTCTGTATCGCAACGAGATCAGTTTCGGCATCACCGCCGTCACGCTGATGCTCTTCGGACCGCATCTCAACAGGAGCGTCAGGAGGCTCACCCGGAAGTTCGCCTGGTATGTGCGGTACGCCGTTTTCATTCTGCTGTGCACCGGCGGGTATACGGTGCTTGCACATGTCATCTACAGCGGCGTTATTCAACTGATCCGTTCCTCGTCGAATCTGCTTGCCGTGGTGATCATACTCGGCTGTTACCTGCTGCTCGCCTGGATCGCCAAGGAACAAAAGGCGATCTGAGGAAATCACCAGTTCTCGATGTTGTTGATGATTTTTATCACCTTGAAATAATCCCAGCGCTGTTTGGTAAGTTTACGTCTGAGGTCATTGAGGTAGATGCCCGCAACCACCTGCTCGTTGTTCATGATTGCTTTGCGGGCAAAGTAGAACAGGTATGAACGGTCGCCGGGGAAAAATCGTTCCCATCGTTCCTTGAATTCATTTTCCCGGAGACTGTCGACGTAAAAGCGGGCGATCAGTCGCGGAACGGGAAAGGGGTGATGTCCCGTGATAACCGATCTGAGTATCGAGTCGCGCTGCACGACATTCTGTCTGCCGATGAGGTCGGCTGCTTCTACCGCAGCCATCCAGTTGAGTTCGGTCGACGGAGGGGATTCCCGGTGGATTTTCTGGTAAATAGTAAGTGCATCACGGTATTTGAAGTCGTATTTATAAATGTCGGCAAGAGCCATCCACCCCTCCCACACGTGATTGACGTTGATGTGAGCGGTAATGCAGAGGTCGAAGAGTTCTTTCGCCTTTTCCTTCTGTCCCCGGTGGAGATAAATGGTTCCCTGGACAATTTGCGCGGCGGCGGTGGTTTCTTCGTCGCGGGTGTAGAAACGCAGCAACTCCTTCGTTACGGCAAAGGCACTGTCGAGATCGAGATGATCGATGTAGTAATCGGCAAGCGCAAGCTGCAGGCGCCCCCACAGCTGCGGATATCGTTTGTAAAAATCGGACATCGCATTGATTTCCCGGAAGGCGAAGCCGGGGTTTCCCGTATCGATGGCGTTATAACTGCGCAGCAGTGCCGTCGACACGGCGGCGATATTCACGGGGCTCGCGGGGTAGCGGGTGGCAAGGCGCCGGTAGATGCTGTCGGCTTCATTTTCTTTGCCGCCGAGACTGAAGACCAGACCCTTGAGAAAATAGCGTCGTGCGACGAGCGTTTCATCACGATTTCTGACGGGAATCCCTTTATCCAAGACTTCCAGTGCCTCATCGAGTCGTTTGAGGCGGACGAGGCAGTCCGCGATTTTAATCATGATTTCGAACGTGATATCCGCATCGGAAAAATCAACCAGAAGTCCGCGGTATTCATCGAGTGCCGATTCGAAATCCCCCCGTTCGAGAAACCGGTCGGCTATCAGCGTGGGACTCGGTGCCTGCGGGATGGCGCGCCGGTAAATACGGATGTTATCGAATACGGCGCTGCTGCCGTTGACGAAAAATCCGATATGTTCATGAGTTTTTCCCACCGGTGGAAGAAAATCCCACACACGGGCGACGGAAACGCCGTTGATGGAATACGAGATGGCGTGCTGAATGCGTTCGATGACGATATGATTGACATCGAAGATAGGTATCTCTTCGGGGTCGACATCACGGAAGATGAAATTACTTCCGGGAAAACTGATACCGTGTGTGCCGCTGCCGTTTTGGTTGAAAAAGAACCGGTAGCCGCTGTCGGGATGGGAGCCGAAAAGGTAGAGGCCGGCGTTGAAAAGGTCGGCGGTATCGGCGGCGATATCGAATTCGATGAAGATGTCACGGTTGAAGCGGCGTTGCAGCCGTATGAAGGAGAGCGTTTTGGAACTGCCGTGCAGTTCGCCGTCGGAGAGCCGCCAGCAGGTATCGTTTTCCAGGGCGTCGGGAAAAAAGGACCATTCCTCATGATCTGTTTTTCCGCTGAATTTTTCGGTATATACCAGTTGCCAGTGTGACTGTTCCCGTCTGCTCTGCAAATACATCGAGAGCCCGAATAATCCCGAAAAAATAATGATAAGACCTCCGATGACCAGTTGAGCCCAGTGTTGCTTGATAAAACGACGGACTTTCGCAACTTTCGACGGCGGTCGTGCTTCAACGGGGTCTCCGCGCTGATACCGGTTGATATCAGCCTTGAACGCTGCCATCGACTGGTAGCGATCGACGGCATCCCGCGACATTGCCTTGAGCGTTATCGCCTCGATTTCTACCGGCAGCCACGGCACCAGTTTCCTCGGGGGAATGGGATTGGCCTCCATGACATTCATGGTGGTCTGGTGAAGATTGCGCTGGTCGAGATACGGGTTTTTGAAGGTCAGCATCTCGTAAAGCATGATTCCCAGTGAACAGATATCGCTGCGATGATCCACGAGACCGCCCAGAATCCGCTCCGGAGCCATGTACGAGGGTGATCCCATGATCTCGCCGGTGCGGGTGATACCTCCTCCCGTGTCCTCCTTTTCGAGCGCTTTTGCCAGGCCGAAATCGATCAGTACCGGTGAGAGCCGGTCGTTCATGATTACATTGTTGAGTTTGAGATCACGGTGGATGATTTTCTGGTCGTGCGCATACTGGAGGGCGTCGGCCAGGCGCGCGACGATTTCCAGTACGTCAACGAGCTTCGGTTTGTGGTAATGCAGGTGGTAGTAGAGGTTTTTGCCGGGAATGTAGTCCATTGCCAGGTAATAGATGTTGTTCTCCACGGCGACTTCGTGGATGTTGACGATATTGGGATGATTGAGTTTGGCAACCGCATGCGCCTCGGTGAGGAACCGTTCAACGAACCGCCGGTTGATCGTGATATTGGCGGGCATCACTTTGAGTGCAACTTCCCGGTCGAGGTCGAGCTGCAGAGCTTTGTAGACCACCGCCATACCGCCCCGGTCTATCTCTTCGATAATCCGGTATTTGCCGATTTGTGATCCTACCGGCAGAAACGTACGCTCGATCGAAGCGAGCATGTTCCGTATACGGATACTGCCTTTATCGGGGGTTTTCAGTGGCCGGTTTTCCGACGGGATTGCTTCATCCACGATGTATGCCTGTTTCCCTGCTGTTGCGAGATGTTGATATAAACAATCCGGTTATTTTCCGATACTGATCGGAGGTGTACTCCTCTTCGGGTAATCCATCAGGAGCGGGAACAATACGGAAACACCGGAATATTACCGTGAAAACACTCTCTGATTTTCCATGGCGATTCTCATAGTAATACTATCATCCTTTTTGTGTCGATGCAATGAAGGGGTGGAACCTGAATACCCGGCTTACCTGTTGATAAGGCGGTTGAACGGTTCGGGGATGGGGGCTTTGATGGTGAGGGGTTTGCCGGAATGGGGGTGTCGCAGACGCAGGCGCACCGCATGAAGAAAAAGACGGGGTGCTGTATCGCCGCCGAAAAGGTCACGGTCGGCTTTTTCGTTTCCGTAGCGTACATCGCCGATAATCGGGGCTCCCGCCTCGGCCATCTGTACCCTGATCTGATGGGTTTTGCCGGTGTCAAGGAAGACCGCCACTTTCGAGAAGGTTCCGTTGAATGAGTCGATATGGTATCTGCAAATCGCATCGGTGCCTCCCTTCTGTACCCGCATTTTCATACCGGTGTTGCGGCGGTCGTCTCTTTTAAGCTGCGTGTGCAGCGTACCTTCGTCGGCCGGCGGACGATGGTGACAGAGTGCGAGATATTCTTTTGTCAGTGTCCGTTCCCTGAACTGATCGTGCAGCAGTCTGAGCGTGCGTTTGTTTTTAGCGATGAGAATAACTCCCGATGTGTCGCGGTCGATCCGGTGCACCAGCGCGATTTCTTCCCCGGGAACGGATTTTCCGGTAGTGAGAAGATAGGCGGTCGCGAGTTCGATAAGCGAATCGTGGCGGGTATGGCCGCTGCCGGGGTGGACGACGAGTCCCGTTGGTTTATTGCAGGCAAGCAGGTTGGCGTCTTCAAAGATGATGGAAAAGTTTTTACGGAAAAAGGAGGTGCCCGTCAGTTGGGCAAGTGAAGAATCGGTGCCCTTCGGTACGGCGACTTCGGCCGCATCAACGCCGATTCTGAGAATGTCTCCGGCCTTGAGCCGGTAGTCCTGTTTTGCCCGCCGGTCTCCCACCCGCACTTTCCCTTTACGGAAGAGCATATATATGGAAGAGAGCGGCATGAGCGGGAGTCGTTTCCGTACGATACGGTCGGTACGGCAACCGTCCTCTTCGCTGCCGATGGTGATTTCCTGAAAGTCGATCATAAGGAAAGGGGTAATGGCGAACGGGTGAGGACTGCGGAAGCGGAGTTATTCTTCCGGTTCCTCCTCATCACCGAAATCATCGATGTTACCGTTGTTGCGGGCGTCCCATTCGAAAGCGATATCCATGATCGATTCGGAAATGAGTCGCGGTTGGGAAATGGTTTTCGGTTCAAAGTAGAAGTCGCCTTCTTCGAGTGTCAGAATCTGAAATATGGCTTCTTTGCCGGTTTCATTCCGGAAAAAAGCATCGACCACCTGTCCCTTGATAAACGTCAGGTATCCTTTTCTTCTTCCGGAGTAGATATGCAGAATGCCCTCACGCTGGCCTATTTCCAGAAACTGAATCGCATCGAGCAGGGTTGTCTGTTTGAGGTTGCCGGAAAATACGAATGTGGTAAGATATTGGCCGGAAGGTTGTTTTTTCAGCCGGGAGGAACGGATCGAAAAAACGATACTCAGAGCGACGCCGATTCCACTGCCGAGTCCGATTGCCGCGAATATAATCAGTTGCTGGTGTATACCATTCATAGGTCATGTACCTGCGGGGCTGCCGTGTACCCCATATAGTATTACTGTCTGCCGTCGGAAGTAATATACTCTTTTACACGACTGACATTCTCAATTCCCTTAATTTTCTGAATCGCCCTGAAAATCGGTTTGAGTTGATTCCGGTGGGCGATTTCGATGTTGAAGACTGATTTCGCCAGCCGGTCACTTGTTTTTATCGATCCCTCGTTGATGTTGACTTTAAACTGGGTGAACACACTGCTGATCTCCTGAAGCAATCCGGTACGGTCGGTGCCGGTAATTTCAAGCGTTACCATATACTTCTTCTGTTCGCTGCTCTCCCACGAAACATCAATCATGCGTTCCTGGTCGTCGGCGAAAAGCGCCACGTTGGTACAGTCGCTGCGATGGACGCTGATACCTCTGCCGCGGGTGA
The DNA here is from genome assembly GCA_016930275.1 of Chitinispirillaceae bacterium. Lineage (GTDB taxonomy): Bacteria > Fibrobacterota > Chitinivibrionia > Chitinivibrionales > Chitinispirillaceae > JAFGNB01. The sequence continues at coordinate 77,055 of JAFGHA010000111.1, read as the reverse complement.
CGAACCCGATGATTTCGTCTCCGGGAATCGGATTGCAGCATTTCGCGAAACGCACCATGAGATCTTCGTTTCCGCCCACCAGAACTCCCGGCATTTTTTTTCCGGTGAAACTGTCGACAATCCGCGAAACCATGTTGGTGGGTTTGGTTTTCTTGATCTTGAAAACCTGAAAGAAATCCATAACCTTCGAGGTGGAGAGTTCACCGTTTCCGAGTTGCTCGTAAAGCCGCTCGGGACTGGCGATACCGAGATGCTGGAGCAGTCCCGGCAGATGGTCGGAAAATGCGGTAGTCGCGTTGAGTCTTCGGTAGGAAGTCAGAATGATTTTTTTGCCGAGTTCAATGCTCTCCTGCCTGCCGGTGGTTTTCAGCCAGTGCTTTATGGCACTGCGCGCCTTGGGTGTTTTCACCTCGCGCAGCCAGTCGATGGAAGGCTTTTTGGAATTGAGTTTGAGGATCTCGACGGTCTGGCCGCTTTTAAGTTCCTTGCTGATGGGCTCGATTTTACCGTCCACCTTCGCACCAATGCAATGAAGCCCCAGATCAGTGTGTACCGAGAAGGCGAAGTCGAGAATCGTGGCTCCTTTCGGGAGGGAAATAAGGTCGCCTTTGGGTGTAAAGACAAAAATCTCGGCATGAAAGAGATCGATTTTGAAGAACTCGAAAAATTCGGTGGAGTCGGTAAGGTCTTTCTGCCAGTCGATGAGATTTTTCAGCCAGGTAAGCGCGTAGTCCTCCCGATCGGGTTTTTCCTGCCCGCTCTTGTAAAGCCAGTGAGCGGCGATACCGTCTTCGGCCACCTGGTTCATCTCCCACGTCCGTATCTGCATCTCGACGATGGTTCCTTTTTCACCGAATACCGTCGTATGGAGTGACTGATAGCCGTTTGATTTCGGAGTGCTGATATAATCCTTGAACCGGTCCTGAATGGGAGTCCAGAGCGAATGGATAAGGCCGAGTACATGGTAGCAGTCCCGAACGGTCTGAACGATCACGCGGATCGCGAGCAGGTCGTAGATCTCCTCGAACGGTTTGTTGCGTGACTGCATTTTCCGGTAAATCGAGTAGAAGTGTTTCGGGCGTCCGACAATAGTTGCCTCGATATGCTCGTGGTCAAGCCGTTCCCGGAGCGGGAAAACAAAACCGTCGATAATCGTTTCCCGTTCGCTGCGGCTGGTAACCACTTTCGTGACGAGGTCGCGGTACTGTTCCCATTCAAGGTGTTTGAAGGCGAGATCTTCAAGCTCCCATTTTATGCGTGCCATACCGAGCCTGTGGGCCAATGGTGCGTAGATATCCAGAGTCTCGGCGGCGATTGCCTTGATACGTTCCGGATTGAGGTATTTGAGCGTCCGGAGGTTATGAAGCCGGTCGGCGAATTTGATGATGATGACCCTGAGATCCTTTGACATCGAAAGCAGCATTTTCCGGTAGGTTTCCGCCTGCCGCTCCTGGTTGGATTTCATTTGAAATGTTTTTATTTTGGTGACGCCGTCAACCAGCAGTGCGATTTCCTCGCCGAACTCTTCCTCGATCACTTTCCGTGTGACCGGCGTGTCTTCCACCACATCATGTAAAAGTCCTGCGGCAATGGTAACGGCGTCGAGGCGCTGTTCCGCGAGAATCAGGGCGACTGCAACCGGGTGTGCGAGAAACGGTTCGCCGGATTTGCGGATCTGGTTGTGGTGTGCCTCCCATGAGAATCGGAACGCTTTTTCGATGAGGTCACTTGGTATTTTCGGATTGACTTCCTGGACTTTCTGCACGAAATAGGTGGTGGCATCATCGAGCGAAGCGGTCGGTAAAAACAGGGAAGGATCCATAATCGAAAAATAGTACCGGGAAAGGCTGGATATAAAGGTGACGGAAAATGTGAATGGAAACACACCCTGATCCGAACCGCCGGTTCCCGGGATTATTCGATAACGGTTTTCCCGCAGTGATATATCCAAAGGTCGGCTTCCGGAGTTATTTCTGAAACCACCGATGGTTCATGGGTGCGGGAGAAACGTGGTGGAAGTCAGAAAAAATATATTTTCCAAGAGGTGCGAAGAGCAGATGAGTAACGGTCATCCGGATACAAATAGCAGGGGGTATATATGGATAGCAAAAAGAACATTGCGCGAATGCTGCTGGCGGTAATCTGTTGCGGAGCGATGAACGTTATTGCGGGTGACAAAGTCCCGAATTTTAAAAAAGGAGGTGCAGACATGATACTCTCCAGTAGTGTCTTTGGTGAAGGAACACTGATTCCTTCGGCGTTTACGTGTGACGGTGTCGATAGCTCCCCGCCGCTGGAATGGAAGGGAGCACCCGAAGAAGTACTATCGTTCGCTCTCATCTGTGACGATCCCGATGCCCCGATCGGCGACTGGGTACACTGGGTAGTGTACAATATTCCGGCTGATGTGAAGGGACTATCGCAGAAAATGCCGCCGACCGAATCTCTGGCCGACGGAACGCGTCAGGGGATCAATGATTTCAGAAAAACAGGGTACGGCGGTCCCTGTCCGCCGGGAGGAGTACACCGGTATTTCTTCAAATTGTATGCGCTCGACACTGAGCTGCCGGTTGATGCCGGAATGACAAAGAAGAAGCTGCTGGATGCGATAAAGGGACATGTGATTGCCGACGCGGTCCTGATGGGGAAATATCAAAGGAAATAAGTACGGGAATTGCCGATTTCAGTGCAGGTGGAAGAAACCGTACGGTTCTGCCGGTTTTCTTCCCTCCGCGCGATCATGTCTCTGCCGGGAAGGGTCTGGTACATCCCCTGTATGCAGGGTCCCTCCATGATCTCGCACGATGGCGTTGGCCATCACAAGGTCTGCGTCGGATTCCACATTTCCTTTGGTAACAAAACAGGTCGCCGGCAGTAACTGTCAGAGAATCCAGATGACGGCACCGAATCTGAGGATACAGTGCAGCCCGTACTTTGGAGCCCAGAGCAGCGAAGGTTTGATTGAAAATCCCCAGTTTTGATGTTTACGGATCTGTATATCAAATCCCGCCTGAAGGGCGACGTCGTAATATTCATCCCGCAGGGCGTCTTCGATGGTGTCGGGATGGGCCGACTCATAGGGGAGTCCGCTGCTGTCGATGAACATGGAATCGGCTACCGTGCGGACGTTCAGTGCACCGGCCGCACAAAAGGGAGATATGAAAAAAGAGTTGCCTATGTCAAAACGATGGCTGTAAAAACCGCAAAGGTCTATGACGCTGCTCTGTTCAGAAATGCTTACTCCCGCGTCAAGAAGTATCCCCGTACCGTTGCGGCTGTTTCCGAGAATGCCGGCTTGAATTGAAAATAACAGGCCGTAGGTGGAGAGGTCGGTAAAAAGTGCCCCGGAAGGAGAAACGGTAATTTTCAGCGGACGAAGGGTTACATTTTCCTCTTCAACGCTGCCGAATTCGATCTCGATGGAATCTTCTTCGGGAAAGCATCCTTTTTTTTCCACTCTCAGATAGTGTTTTCCGGGAGGAAGCGGTACGAATAGTTGACTTCCGGAATAGGTACGGTCGCCGATTCTGACGGTCGCATCCGGTGGTCGCACACTCAGTGAAAGACCCTGTTTAAGACCTTTTTCTTTTTCGGTGGGGACGTACCACGTGTTCCGGTCGTTTTTCGCACGTTCGGACCAGGTGATTGCCTCGTCCGGTGTTTTCAGGGGTAGAACGGGAGAAGAGTTCCTTTTGTCAAAAATATGAATTGCCGTACCGTCGTTACCGAGCACCCAGCCGTTGCTGCAGCCACTGTTGAAGTGCACAGCGGAAAGGTCTTCGTCCGAATCCGTTTCAAGTCGGGTCCAGTCTGCTCCCGAGTTCGATGAAAATGCGATGTATCCTTCATCGCCGGCCAGCCACCAGTCACATTGCGGGGAAGCATAAACAGCATTCAGGTCATGTTCGGTAATGGTTGTTGTTCTCCATGAGTTACCCGCATCTTCCGATATGGCGACCGTACCGTTATCGCAGGCGGCGATGATGCGTCGTTCATCCAGAACGGCAATCGCATTGATATCGTCCGGGTAATTCTCGCTTTGCAGCACCGACCATGAGTGCCCCCGGTCGAGCGAAACACCGATTACGCTATGCTCTTCCACCGCGAAAAGGTAATCACGGTATTGGGTAACGAGTCGTGTGTCGTTTATGGCGGCAGAACCGAAAAACGGGATCGGAGAAATCCGGCTACCGTTTTTGTTGGGGAGTCTGTTTGCTGCGGTGGTGAAAATGCGCCCGTTTCTGAATTCATACGTACTGTCGGCGTACCCGAAAAGGATACACTGACCGTCGGAAAAAATAAACGGCCAGTACAGGGCGGCTTCGTCAATTTTCTCCGCAAGAGTCCAGGTGGTACCACCATCGGAACTGGTGAGTACTGCAGTCCATTTTTCAGTGCGTGAAGTATGCCAAGACGGTCCCGGCCCGCTGACCATGCCAACCGGACCACTCTGGTGTGACTTATTAATAACCCCCAGGGCGAGGAGCTTTTTCGAACCCCGCAATTCGACAATTCTGCGGATGGAGATATCGTCACTCTCCCCGAAGCCGGAAACATCGGGTATTTCCGCTTCTTCCCAGTTTTTCCCCTGATCTTTGGACACCAGAATCGTGTTGTCCTCGCCGGAAAGGATGATATTCCCTGAGGAATGTATCATAACGCTTCTGAGCAGCTCGTCGGAATCGGTATCGATAATTTCCGCTTGCCAGTAGGCGGAAAGGGAAGACGGAATAAAAACGGAAAATGCAATGAGGATATGAAACCGCAGATGCATACGACGGTTATTCTCTCGGATCAAATGATGTCCTCCGGTACAGATGACGACCGTGGCACTCTCTACACTTCCCACGGACAGATTGATTTAAAATAAAATTACTTGTTGTTCCTCTCCTTTTCATAGTTATCAAACCACGGTTCGGGATTTATTTCTCCTGAAATTTTTCGACCCGATAGAATGATATCAATCCCTGATCATGAACCAAAAAACCCCATAATCGCTGAAAATAAGTCATTTCCGGGTCATTTTTGGTATATTGCTTAAAGATAAAAATCTGAATTCAAACTGTAATAGTTTCAAGGATTTCCTGAGCGGTGTACCATGCTCAGATAGTTGAAAGTGGGTACGTTATGGTGACTTTTCGCATGAATAGTGCGGTAATGGCAGTTGCAGCCGTCGCAATTTTAGCGGTTAAACTTAGTAGTGCACAAAACTGCATAGTCGATTTGAACAGTGAAAAACAGCTGGTCCGCGGGTTTGGCGGCATGGTTCATATACCGTGGATAGGAGACCTGAGTGCCTCCGAGCGAACCCTCGCCTTTGGTAATGGGCCAACGCAGCTTGGATTGACGGTCCTTCGGATCGCGGTGCCGGACGGCAACACGAGTACGTCCAGCTACGTGGCTACGGCTAAGGTTGCCATAGCGGCCGGCGGCCTCGTCTTCGCCTCACCATGGAACAGTGGCGGGAACATGAGTTCGTCCCAGTTCGCCTCCTACGCGGAGCATCTCAACAGTTTCGCCGTCTATATGAAGGGTCAGGGTGCGGAGCTCTATGCCATCAGTGTCCAGAACGAACCGGACTATGGCGACTGGCGGCACTGGACCGCAGCCGATGTCCGCGACTTCATCATCAACTACGGCGACCAGATCTCGACCCGGCTGATGACCGCCGAGTCGTTTCAGTACCGGAAGAATTATTATGATGATCTGCTCAATGATGCGAGGGCACTCGCGAACTGGGATATTCTGGGGGCTCACACCTACGGAACCCAGCTGCGGGATTATCCGTATCCGCTCTTTGATCAGAAAGGTATTCCCGCCGGCAAGGAGCGCTGGATGACCGAGGTCTACACGAACAGCAACACCGATGCGAATCAGTGGCCCGATGCCCTTGGAGTGGCAACCGATGTGCATAACTCAATGGTCGAGGGCCAGTTTAATGTTTACACGTGGTGGTACATTAAACGGAACTATGGGTTTATCAACAACGGGGCGATCACCAAGCGCGGATATTGCATTGCGCATTATACGAAATTCGTTCGGCCCGGCGCATTGCGGGTCGATGCCACGAAAAATCCGGTCAACGGCGTAAATGTTTCCGCTTATAAAAGTAAAAATGCCGATAGTCTCGTGATCGTTGCGGTCAATACTACCAGCTCCTCCCAGACGGTTAATTTTACCATCAAAGGCGGAATCGCAACATCGCTTACCAAGTACACCACTTCCGCAAGTAAAAGTATTGCGGAAGAGGGTAACGCGACCGTTTCTTCAGGCGGTACTTTTTCAGGAACACTTGAGTCAAAAAGCGTGTCCACCTGGGCAGGTACGGTTACCGGTACCGGAATTGTTGTTCAGGAAAAAGGGAAACAGGTCGTTCCCGCGATAGTTCCCGCGAAGGAGTTGTCGATATTTTCGGTATACGATCTAAGTGGACGTAGAGTGAATGACCGTCACACCGGTACATTTGGAAAAACGGGATACAGGACGGGTTTGTACATTATCCGGAATGTTGTATCGGGTACCGACAGAATCGTCAATGTGACGAAATGAACTAAAGTGGTATTCCTGCAGTCATGATTGACCGGGCTGGAGGTACCGCCTTGATCGGAATTGGTAATCTCGTTAGCTATCGGAGGGTTGCTGCAGGCAAAGATCTCTCGGTTTCGATTGCTACAATTGTGGAGGAATTTCTACCGGATTAAAAAAGAATCGCATTCATGAAGTTGAGCGCCTGGCGGGTCCAGGGGAGAAAAATATTGCCGATACCCAGAAGGATGAGTGCGATTTCAACGGCAAATACGAGGGCCGCGAAAAGCAGAATGTTGGTCATAAAAAAGATGATACCTCTGCGGACACTCTTATGACGGTTGCTGATGACGAGTCGCTGCCCGATATCTAAAATGGATCTGCTCATAGTCTGACTGCTCCTGAGGCTGGATATCTGCTGTGTAAAGAGCTACTGACAGTCTGGAGTATATGAAAATGGGATACTGTTACCGGGCTATGGAAGAAGCGTCTCCCCCAGAAACGGGAGGCTTCATTCGGGCCCGACGCAGAAGTACCGCTTTGTCGCCCTCTTCGACACAATTATCTTTCATGATAATCATATTCAAAGTGGATGATCCGGTGCCGACATGTCCGATACTGCCGATGACATTCAGACGGGCAGGGCTTTTTTCGTCGGAATGATAAATGCCGAATACGTCGCCGATCACAACACCCTGCGTACTTCCAACATCTAATATAATCATTTGGAAGGGGTAAGGGGTTTGAGTTTGTTCAACGCGGCAGAAAACTTCACCTGAGATGGCTGCAGGAGGGTCTATAAGGGTGTCGATGATCTGTTGTTGTGGTCCCGGTATGGTCATTACCCGCTCTTTACCGTTGATGGCATCGGACATCTCGAAAAGAAGCGCATCGATCTGTCGGGGACCGATTTTTTTAATCACCGCTCTTCCGGTGCGTTTGATAAGATTGGCCGGCTTGTTGTTGAACCGGAGAATCCGGATTGATGAAAAAATCGAGACGGTATCGTTTTCTTGATATACCCCCTGTTCGAACGGGGTGAAGCTGAGTGTCGTAAAAAGCTGGTATGCCGACCCCAAGGAGGGAGAATTAACCGTTGCATTGCCCGGGTAGATATTTCCCTTACGATCCCGTTCGAACCATAAAAAAGGAACAGCACCCAGATATCCCGATGAAAGGACCTCTTTCTGGCGCATCAGTGAGAGCAAGATACTGTCCGATGGAAAATCCTCCGCATCAGTGGTGGTGTCTTTCAGAGAATCCGTTGCTGAAAGAGCTTCACTGGTTTCAGAGGTGAAACGGTCGTTGTTTTCTGCCGCAGGGTACGGTTCCCGCCCCGGTATGATGAGTTTGTTTCCAGGATAAATGAGATCAGGGTTTGCGATGTAACTGTTGGCTTGCCATATCTGCTGCCACAGGAAAGGGTCGCCTAAAAATTGAAATGCCAGATCCCAGAGCGTGTCGCCTTTTTTGATGACATACGTGGCATCGGGTTCGGCACTGGTCGATGTCTCGTAGGTTGAGGTAGCGGCATCGGTGGTTTCGGTGGAAGGTTCCTGCCATGAAGTGCTGCCATTTTCCTCTTCCCAGTCATATTGTGCTCCGGCGAGGGTGACACTGAGGATACAACAGCAGGTGGCGACCATGATTTTATGTAGAGTAGCCATATTACTTTATTTATATGATTCCGGCCGTAAACAGTCAATAAATGATTTCGGTTCTTATGGGGAGATGGTATTTTGAGGGGGAAATGGAACTGCCGGAAAATGCATTTTCATCTGCCGCAGTTCACTCATGGCTGAAGAGCCTGGTGGCGGCGGTAATCAAACAGTTGAGATAGCCTCGAAACTTCAGTGCAACGGTGGGAGTACATGGAATGGCTGTAAAAATACAGATAAAAAATGGCGGCGTTACCGCAGCGGCAGGGTTTGTCGCCGGCGGAGTGAAAGCGGGAATCAAGGCAAGCGGCGGTAAGGATCTCGCATTGCTCTGCAGTGACCGCCCCTGTGCGGCGGCGGGGACGTTCACGGCCAACAGTATACGCGCATCAAGCGTTGACTGGTGCGAATACCGTCTGCCGTCCAAGGCGATCCGTGCGGTAATCTGCAACAGTGGATGTGCCAATGCATGTACGGGAAAACGGGGGGTGAAGGATACTGCGGCAATGGCGACGCTGACCGCCCGTGAATGCGGGATTGATATTGATACGGTACTTGTCGCGTCTACCGGAGTAATCGGTCATTTTCTTCCACTTGACATGATTGCCACTGCACTCCCGGGGTTGTACGACGGTCTCGAGGCGGATGGAGGAAGCGCCTTCGCAGAGGCGATCATGACCACGGATCTGGTTAAAAAGGAGGCTGCGGTCGACGTGGTTCGCGGCAGACAGCGCTACACGATCGGCGGCTGCACCAAAGGGTCGGGGATGATCTGCCCTAATATGGCCACGATGCTCGGTTTCATTACGACGGATGCCTCGATCGCTCCGTCACGCCTCAGTGCGGTGCTGAAACGTGTGGTCGACCGGACATTCAATAATCTTACGGTTGACGGGGACACTTCCACCAATGATATGGTACTGGTGGTGGCCAACGGTGCTTCGGGCATCAGAATAACGGATGCCGCGCAACTTGCCGATTTCGAAGCGGGACTTTTTACGGTATGTAACGATCTGTGTAAACAGATTGCCGCCGATGGTGAGGGCGCGACAAAACGCGTGGAGATTCTGATCAAGGGAGGTGCAACCGAAGCGGAAGCCAAAATGGCCGCTCGGGCGATTGCCAATTCGAATCTGACGAAATGCGCGTTGTTCGGTAATGATCCGAACTGGGGTCGTATCGCCTGTGCGGTGGGGTATTCGGGGGCGAAGTTTTCAGATGAGAAAATGTCGATCAGACTGTGCGGTTTCCCGGTATTCAGAAATCTGCAGCCGCTCAAATTCGATCAGAAAGCAGCGCATGAGGCTCTGCGGCAGAAAGTGGTAACCGTTGCCGTTGATCTCGGCGTGGGGCAGGCCATGGCGATAGCGCATACCTGCGATTTCAGTTACGATTACGTAAAAATCAATGCCGAGTATCATACGTAAACAACCCCTTCATGCCGTTCGTAGCCACGCTGCGGGCGATTACCGGAGAACAGCGTGCAGACTTTTCTCAATCCCGAGCTTATCGATCGTCACCGCAAAATTCTCCGGCGCTATTTGTGGACCCGCAGGGGGTCCATCCGTCAGGTACCTGAACTCATTGCTCAGGGCGCGAACAATGCACTCTACCGTTTTTACATTGCCGGTAGACCATTGCTCGCTAAAATCGGTATGAATCCATTCTATCGCCAGTTGCATATTGAATATGCTGTCCTGTGTCATGCCGGGGCCGTAGGGCCGGTACCGGTTGATTATTTTGATGATGTCCGTTCGGGTTTGCAGGTGCTGTTGGTCGAACAGTTGGATGGGGTGCATCCGTTTGTACTTGATGATGCAGGATTGCGTGCCGCGGGCCGGGCGATTGCCGCTTATCATACCTGCAGGGAGAAAATCGGTGAAGTACCCGAAGAACACGGGGTCAGTTTCATATCCGGAAGAATTCTCCGGGTGCGCAACTATGGAGGAGTAGAGGGATATTGTGACCGTTTTGATCGGCTCTACTCTTTATTGCTTGCAAATGCCGACCGCGAGGGAATGGTACCGGATTCCGGAAAATCAGTACTGGTGCATGGCGATCTGACACCGCGCAATATTATCGCGCATCCTTCCGGGTCTTTACGGATTATTGACTGGGAAGGTGCACGGTATGATGTTCCCGAAGCCGATCTCGCCACCTTCGTGAAAGCATATCATCTTGAAGGAGAGCGGCGGGATCGGTTTTTCGCGGCTTATGGACTTCCAGTTGACCGGAATATCTTCAATTTCAGGCTGGCGGTGCATTATGTTCAGGTGATCGCATGGCGACTGGCGATTCAATTGCCCCGGGAGCGCGGCGATCACTATAACGAGGTGTTGTCTGAACTCGAAGAGGAATTTACGGCTGCTGAAAAACTGATTTCACTGTATCCGTGAGTTCTTCCCGCGCGGCGTACGGGGTATTCCGCTCTGAATAGACTCTCACCGGATGTATCCGAAAATTCAACGGCTGAATGCCGCGATTGTCAGGAGGAGGACGGTGGCTGCTTACTCCGGAGATGGTTCGGCAAGACACTTTTTTACGGCTTCGGTAAGATCTTTTCTCACGAACGGTTTCGCAAAAACGTAACGGGCTCCGAACTGTTGTGCGATATCGAGGTATGATTCAGGTTTTATGCGGGCGCCGCCGCTGATGGCGATAATCGGGATGTTCGGATGGTTTTTTCTTACGTAAAGAATGGTTTCGAGCCCCTCTTTTTCCGGCATAACGATATCGGTAATAATACAGTTGAATTCATACTGTTCCAGAAGCTTCTGCGCCTGCAGTCCGTCTTCAGCCACCATCGCCGAAAACCCTTCCATATGCATCATTTCATAAAGCACATCGCGCATGGTTGCATCGTCGTCGATAATAAGTATCGCGGACATGATGTCAGACATACCTTTCTTGATGATTCATCGTGGAAGTCCTGAAACTGTTTGCATCACGGCGGCAGGTGCTTCTGAGAACCCGATGCACGAAGGTGGAGAATGTCGTCATTTCCTGTCGATCTGGAAAGAAAAGAAATCCATTTTTCCTCCCGGAGTAGCTGACCTCCGATAGGCGTATTGAATCATCATTATACGCCGGAAACGGCTGAAAGGGAAGAAAAATAGGCGATCTTGTCAACTATTCAGGGACTCAGGATCTGATCGTTACCAGCTGACTGTATGTGTCCGGTTCGCAGAGAACCGGTTCAGGAAAGAGATTTTCGTAGTAACGCACGCAAGAGCCGGTTTCCCTGGCGCCGGATGCTCTGACGGGATGCTCGTTTCCACGCCGCATTACTGGTTCGCAAGAGCAGATCACGATTGCCGAAGACACTTCGAATCAGTTCCGCATCCCCGACAGGGTTGACTCCCGAAATGAAATATCCGTTGATACCGTGAGTAATACATTCCCTGGCAGGGGGGATGTCCGCAGTGAATACAATGCATCCTCTGCTTTGTGCTTCAAGGAGCGCCGGAGGATGCTGTGATTCATATCGGGAAGGAACCAGTAAAAATGGACACGACTCAAACCACCGGAACATTTTTACGGACGATTCGTTCTCGACGGTAAATACAGCGTCGCCGAGAGGGTAAAGCAGTTGCCGTTTCTGTTCTGAAAGAGTACCGCATCCGACAATGAAAAGCCGGGCGGATTTGTTGACGGCAAGGACTCGGCGGAAAATCTCGATTCCGTATTCGATGTGTTTCTTCCATGAAAATTGACCGGTCAGCAGGAAACTCGGAGGAAACTCCTCCTGGAAGGGCCAGAACGGTTGCCGTCGTTCGGGAACACCAGAAGGAATGACGATGGTTTTTGGCGTAACGGCCGGGATGCGGCGTCGCAGCCAGCGTGCCTCATCGAGTGTACCGCAGATGCAGATTGCCGATCGCCGGAGCGCCGTCTTCAGAAACAGACTTTTAATGAGGCGGTGATGCCAGGGGGCATGTGCAACGATGAGTGACCTGGGAAGGCGATGCTCGATGACGGTGGTATGTGGTTCCCATCCGTCAGCGAAGAGGGCCACCCTGGTTTTCATACGGAAAAATGATGCCAGAAAGGCACACACTATTCCATCGGTTGAATGAGCGATTATCCATCGGGGCCTTTTCCAGAAAAGCAGGAAAAGCCGCACCGCAAGTAAGAATGCGAACCGGACCGGTCGGTAGGTCGTTGTAGTGGGAGAGAATATAAGTGTTACTCTATGACCGTAACGACGCAGTTCGCTGGCGAGGGAACTCATCGACCAGCGGAGACTGTACGGTGGTACAGCGGGAGCGGATGCGGCAAACCATATTCGCATACTGATAAAATATACCATTACTTCGGCGGAAAAAAAGTTTCGGGATATCGGAAAATACCGGGAAGAAAAAAGACTCGCTTCCTGTATTAACGGCAGGAACGTTCAGGTGTCAAGGTGTATGTACTGTCCGGTGATTTGTTCGTACAGGCGGAAGATGCGTAGCGGAGTATCTTTGCACTGTCTGGAATATGCTTCTGCACCTTCGACGGATTTCCGGCACCATGCATCAGTGTGTTCAAGGATATCCCGCATACCCTCGGCGATACTGCTCTCCGACAGCGGATCAACGAATCGGGCGCCGGCTCCGCAGGTTTCTCGGTGCGGCGGGAGGTCGGCCAGCAGAAGCGGGCATCCGTGATGCATCGCTTCAATCGGAGGAAGTCCCAGACCTTCGTGAAGGGAGCAGAAAGCCAGTCCGCCTGATTGACGGAGGTGCTGGGCGTAATGTTCCATAGAGGGGGCATGAACAACACCGTCGGGGAGGGGGTTCGGCAGGTTTTCCGAAGGATCCGTATTTCCCAGAAGGATGAGTTGTGCATCGGGTCTGAAAGTGCGAACTTCGGCGAATGCTGCAATGGTACGGCGGAGGTTTTTGTGGGGAGCTCCGCCGAGTGTGATAAGGTACGGTTTTCTTCCGGTTGCACCTACCGGCAATATATCGGATGGAGAAAACGGCGGATAGGCCGTGATATGAGGTTTCCCGTCTGTCGGAAGGTGCGTGACAACATTGCTGCACGTGGCGGCGGAGTTGGTCATGATTGCGGAAACAGCTTTAAAGAATCGTCGTTGCATGTGCCAGTACGGTGTTCTCCGGATGAAACAGGAATGTGGCGTGTCCCAGAGTTCGACACCAAGATCATGAACGGTGGCAACGGAAGGAGCTGTTGGAAAGGGGGTTATGCCGATCGAAGTCAACGGGCCCAGCGTAACCCAGTAGTGAAGCAGATCAATACGGTATTTCAGAACGAGATGCGGAAGACGAAAAACGGAACTCTTCCAGGTACCCTTATGGTAGGGAATTATTGTTACCTGCGATGTACGCAACTGTGGTGGAAGGTGCTGCGTATCGGCCCAGATATAAATCGAACAATCGGGATTTTTCGTGAGCATCGACCGGGCGACTTCAAGGCAGTATCTGCCGACTCCCCGGTTTTCGTATCCGGTGGAATAAAGACGCATGTCCCATAGAATATTCATCGTGAAAGTTGGCCCCGGTAAAGGTCAAGCAACCGGCGGGCCATTTTTTCGAACGAATGATTTTCCACATAGGCATTGATTCCTTCGTAAAGTCGCAGGCGGACGTTGCCGTTGGAATTGAATTCCATAATTCGATCCGTGATGGCGGAAGGTTCGGCCGGTGTGGTGAGCAGGGGAGCTGCCGTTGATCGGTGAGAATGCCGGTTGCCGTCGGCTATTTCCATTGTCAGCGGCAGCTCGTTGGCGATAACCGGTTTTCCATGGCTGAGCGCCCGTGCGATACTTGCGGAAGAACTCCGGTGTCTGAAAAGAGCCAGTATGAGGTCGATACCGGCAAGACGATCGCCAAGTTCCTTTTCGGTGATCCATCCGGTAATGGTGAACCGGTCGTTCCAACCGAGTTCATCAATGCGACGTATCAGTTCGACATGCAGGGGCTTATTGTCGTCGGTTCTGGTTCCACCGATCCAGGTGAAACGCCAGGGCAGCTGCAATTTCCGCAACACCGCAAAGAGCAGTTCGAAATCGTACGCGGACTGGATGAATCCGTGTGCGCCGAGATGCAGACAGCCGTCGGATGCTACGTCAAGGGGTTGAGGCGGTTGTATCCGGTGCATCGGCATGGGAAATATTGATATTCGGTTTCCGTCAATACCTTTCCCGATAAGAATTTCGCGGTGATGCAGGTGATGGACCAGCAGATGGGAAGCATTGAATTTTCCGGCAAGATGGTTGAGAAAGGCTTTATCGACCGGATGCGTATGATTCCATAGTATATGTTTGAGGAAGAGTGAAAGAGGGTTTCCGTGCAGTGCACTGCGCGGAAAAATAAACGGGTTTTCATCGTACACTTCATGGAGCGACACGATCAGGGGAACCGGAATCCGCAGTACCAGTTTCCGGTAGAAATCAGTTGATCCGTGCATGAAGGCGGTAGTATCGTATTGCAGATGCGCAATGGTACATTCGCGCAGCGTTTCCCGAAAACGCTTACGGTCGGTAAATAACCACTCCGGATCAATACGGTGAACCGTTGCAATCGTTTCAAGCGCTTCGGCATAGTCGAGTGAATACCGTGCGATACCGCATTTCTCGCGGTGGGGGTATATCCATCCGATAACCATCAGCGTTGTTCCCCGTTTTCCGGTTGCGCAACAGACGTGATTGGTGGCAGACCGACTCGTTTCCCATAAACAAGGAATCGGATGCAGCCTGAAAGGGTACCGGCGATACCTGCAACGATAAGGAACGGTCGATAGCGGAGAATTTTCCCGGCGGTCTTCGGTGCCTCGTCTCTTCTCGCGGAAAATTCGAGCCGGTATTTCCAGTAGGTTATCCAGGAGCGCAGATACTGCCGGGGCATGTAGGTACACGCGAAATAGGCGGTGTTGGCGAATTGATGAAAAAGGTATCTGGCTGAACGGTCCTGCCGGCAGCCTCCCGAGCATTCGCGCAGGTGCTTAACTTTCGCGTCACAGGAGTATCGGATCAGAAAACCGGCGTTCTGTAAACGGAAGGAGACATCGATCTCCTCCCAGAGCGCGTTGCGATGGAAGTTCGTATCGAATCCCCCGACCTGTTCCAGCGCCGTTCGTCTGAACGACATGTTCGCTCCCATAACCGAGAGGCTGGGGCCGCTCTGCGGCAGTGCGAAGTGCTGCACCAGTTCTCCGGTGGCGGGATCAAAGCGGGATGGAACCTTTGCGTCGGAGGGGAAAAGCGGATCGTCGGTATAGCCGGCGGTTGCTCCGATACCCGGTTCTTTATATATCGTACGGTGTTCATCGAGCAGATGTTCATCAGCAATACAGTCGTCATCACTATACAGGATGATCGGGTTTCCGCCGGCGTGCAAGCCGGTATTTCGGGCAGCCGGGAGATTGGGCTTCGGCTGATGCAATAGAACAATACGGCGGTCATCAGTCGTAACCGACGGGCGCTGGTTTCCCTGCCAGATTACGAAAATACGGTCGTTTTTACGCAGTTGATAAAGTAGTGAAAGAATGAGTCGTCCCGGCAGGTCCGGGCGGTTGTACGTTGGTATAATCACGTCAATGGAAGGGGGTACGAAATCATCGGTGGACGGATCAGCGATGAGGGTTCTTCCCTGTGCAAAGCATGAACCACCTCCCTGAAGTCCCAAAAACAGTTCGACCCTGTTGGTGAAGGTGTTCAGCAGCCGCATAATCGGTTTGCAGAACGGAAGTTTCCTGAAAACGGCGCAAATTAACGTCGGTAGTACCGGAAGCAGGGTACGGCTCTTCAGAAAGAGTGGGAGGTATTTTTCGGGGTATCCCGTCAGCCATCCGGACATTCCGGCCGGGCTGAAAAAACGATCTATGGAAAAACGGCGTTCATAGAGTATGCGCATGTCGGCTGCGGGGCGAATACCGACATGGCCGTCGAGTTCGGCGATCCGGTCCGATCCGAGTTTTCTGATAAGCATCCGGTCGGGCCAGCGACTACGGTAATCGGCGCATTCACTGTGGAGAAATAGCGGCGCGCCGCTCCGGCAGACGCGATGGATCTCATCGAGTGCCTGTTCCTGACGACGCAGATGACCGAGGGTATCTATGCTGTACAGTGCATCAATCGTTGCCGGTTTGAATGGAAGAAAGTGTGCATCGGCACAGATTTTCCAGAGTGGTTCTTCTGTCGAAACTGAAATACGCCCCAATGCTTCAGGCGACCAGTCGACTGCAATAAGTGTTGCTGCAGTGTGCCGAAGAAAGAAACCGGCGTAACTGCCGATACCCGCTCCAAGGTCGACTACGAGCGCACCCGGGAAACACCGTGAGGTAAATCGATCCATTTCCTCGTATTTGAAAGAGATCGATTTCAGCAGCCGGGTGAGTAACGGATGACTCCGTCGGAGTACGGTGGTATGCCAGCGCCCCGAAAGATACTGCGCACGGGAAAACCTGCGGTCGTCCTGCTGCATCAGCCGTCAGTCTTTTTTGGTTTTATAATAATGATAATAGTATTTGTAATAGCCGTAACTTGAATACCGGTGCGATAAATTTATGTCGTTGAGCACTGCTCCGGCAACATTGACGCCGACATTTCTCAAGGTGTTGACCGCCCGCAGCAGTATGTCACGGTCGATATGGTGGGATTTTGCGACAATGAGCATACCGTCGATTTTTTTACCGAGCAGGGTCGCATCGGTCACTGCCACAATCGGCGGAGTGTCAAAAAAGATCATATCATAATTTGTCCTGAAGTATTCGAGCAGCTGTTCGAGTTTATGGGACCCGAGCAGTTCGGCGGGATTGGGGGAGAAAATCCCCGCGCTCAGGAGTGAAAGATTCGGTTTGATATCTTTGCGAATACAACGGTCGAAATCGGGGTGTGCAATGAACAGATCGGTGAATCCGGGTTCACGCTTGACATTAAAGATATGGTGCAGCACCGGACGACGCAGGTCGGTGTCGATGAGCAGTGTGCGTTTTCCCATCTGCGCATAGGCGAGGGCCAGGTTGGAGATCGTAAGGGACTTTCCCTCAGAGGGACCTGCGCTGGTGACGGCGAGTACCTGCAGCGGTTTGTCGGGACTGGTGAACAGAATATTGGTCCGCAGTGACCGGTAGGCTTCGGTGCTTACCGAATCGTCACCATCGAAATTGAACACCTGGCGGGGGTATTGTGTTACGGTGACTCCTTTATGTGATTTTGAAGAGCGTCGCCGGATGGCGATATCATTTTTCTTGTGGATGATGTGCGGTATCGTACCCAGTACCGGCAGTTCGACGTAGCGCTCGATATCATCGTTGGATTTGATGGTCGTGTCGTTGAATTCGATCAGAAAGGCAAGGCCGAGGCCCAGCAGCAGCCCGAGGAGGATTCCGGCGAGGTAGAGTTGCGTCTGATTTTTCGGGACGGGACTGGTCGGCATGGCCGCGAGGTCGACGATTTTCACACCTATGTTGCTTGAAGCACTTTTAATCCGTTCTTCTTCGGCCTTTTCAAGAAGGAGTGTATAAAGATTCTCATATACCTCTTTTGAACGTTTCAGTCGCAGCAGTTCAAGTGACTGGGACAGAATATCGGGATTTCCTTTCTTGTAGCTGCCGATTGCTTTTTCGTACGATTCCATGCGTCGTTTGAAGAGCTCAAGGTCACCTTCTTTGGCAATAACCGATTTGCGCAACTCCTGCCACTGATGCATCGTGGCCGGATCAACTTGCGTGTTTTTCGTTTCTTTGAATTTGAGCAACTGCTGTTCGATGCCCTGAATCTCACGGTCGACGGTTGATATGCCGGAAAACCGTATCCCCAGTCCCTCCAGACGGAGCCTTTCTTTCTCCAGTTCGCGCAACCTGGACCGCAGCTGGAGGTATTCCGGTGAGCGGGATTTGTTTTCCGGGGCGATTTTTAATTCGAGTCGGGCAAGTTGCTTCTTTTCCGCGGAGAGGTCGGCCTCCTTGATGCCGAGCTGCGCCAGACTTGATGCATACGCCTCGGTGAGGGTTTTAAGCTCGGGGGTCGTACCTTCTTCAATCTGTCCGGTCGTATCGATGAAACTGCGGTAATCATATTCCGCCTGCTCTAGGGTCTTTCTGATCAGCAGGAGCTGTTTTTCGATTTCCGAGACGCCGCGGCGTGATTCCTCATTTGTCACTTCGAGACAGCGGGCCCGGAACAGAGTCGTTCCGATAGTGGCCATGGCATAGGCGAGCTCTTTTGTCGGAGCACGTGCGACAAGCCGGAGAAACGAGGCGTAGGAGGTCTTCCGGAGAGAAAGGTTCGAATTGATGAAAGAGAGAATGTCCTCATGGGTGTATTTCGGTAAGTCGCGCAGGAACTGATCGGTGCCGATACTGTCGATAAGTGCCTGTTGAAAGGTTCGACTGTTGAGAATACCCTCGAAGAATGAGAGTGAGCGGGAGGCACTGCCGACCATCTGATTGACGACGGTCGTCTGTTCCTCGATGACGAGTGTGGAGTAGGATTCAAATGAATCGGGAATTCTGCGTGCGTAAAAGAACGTCGATGCGAGTACACTGAGAAATGAAATGATGATGACCAGCCACCGGCGGATGAGAACGGCGATGTAATCACGAATTCCCGTCCGGTTCTGTATGCGGATGTTGCTAGTCAAAGCCATCAGTTGAATATTCCCGCGAAAGCCTGGATCGTCACGATGAAGAGCAGGGTATTGTTCAGTACCGTCAGGACCGTTCTCCAGTCGAACCACCGATTGTACACGATGATGACGTCTCCTTCGAGCACGTCGGGAATATCTTCCATGCGACCTTTGTCGATGTATCCCTGCATGTCGATGATCTCTTCGGTGACCTTGCCGTTTTCCTGCCGGGTGAAGCGGCGGATCCGGGAAAAATCCGACTTTTCGGTAGGACCACCCGCAAGATAGATGACCTCAAAAAGATTCATTTTTTCTTCCAGAGTGAACAAACCCGGTTTCTGGACCGCTCCGATTACCTTGACTTTTTTTGACTTTTCGAGTGCCAGGACGATAACGATGTCGTCGGCCTGAAGTCGGGGGAGGTCTTCGACATTCCCTTTTGAGAGGAATAATTCCATATCGAAAAGTTCGGGTGCATCGGAGGAGTTGCTGTGAATGATTTTGATACGTGACAGATCGGCACCGGCGGAAGTCGGTCCTCCTGCTTTTTTTAGCACCTCCTGTATCGTGGCTCCTTTGAAGGTGGTAATCGGTCCGGGTGCCATCACCTGGCCGAGGACCGTTACGGTAATTTCCGGTTTATTGATAATCGAAACAAGTACAAGCGGATTGTCAAAATGACGTGCGAGCCGGAACGTGAGGTCATTCATGAGTTCAACGGTACTAACGTTGACAATTGATTCATCGGCAAGCAGTGGATGCTCCACAAAACCGTGATCGTCAACCGTATAATGACCAGAGAACTCGGGATGACCGACCACCTGAATGTCGATGACGTCGCCGTTTTTTATGATCGCCGCGGCAAGTGTACCGACCATAAGCAGTATACCCGTGAATGAAAAGGTGAATCGGTGCAGAAGCATAACGGTTCCTTATGTTTTGAGACTATCCGGCAGGCGCGAAAACGAACGGATAGGTTACGGTTACATCACCATCGGTAATGGTTTCAAAACGCCACATCCTGATTTTTCTCATTATTTCTTTTTCAAGTTCCGTGTTTCCCGTCGTGTTTTCCACAATAGTTACCATCGCGACACTTCCCGATGCAGCTATAGTAAACCTGACGGTGATTTTACCGGCGAGCGTCGGTTCCCGTTTGAGGTACCGTTCGTAGCTCATCCGGATACTTGTTTTGTGTGACGAAACAATCGCGCTGATTGCGTCATTGTCACGTTTGGCATTGGAGGAAGCCGCACCTTCGATGCTTTGCGGTTTCTGAATTATAAAAGAACCTTTTTTCGCCAGGTCAACGGTTTTCGCACCACCGACGTTCGCAAGCAGGTCGTCGATATCCTCTTTGTGTGAAATCGCCACATCTTTACTTTTCACCAGTTTGCGGTCAAGCAGATCGACCTGCTTGGTTTTCTGCAGGCCGGTCATTTTATCAAGAGCACTCTCAAGATCGACCTTATGTTCCTTGCGGTCTTTGAGTGTACCCAGTACATCAACGACCGACGGGCCTTTGGCCGTCGTTCCGACACCGGTGAGCATGCCGAGAACACCCACGGTTCTGATTTTCTGTTCGACACGGGCTACCCGAGCATCGACTGATTTACGAGCCTTTGTCCGTTGCTGGGTGGTTACGGGACCGGTGGGTGCAGGTTTACTGTCGGTTTTTTCAATTGCGGTTTTTGCCGTCTCGCTGGTTTTTTCGGTTGCCTTTTTTGTCGTTTCGGTTTTGGGTAACGGTTTTTCGATGATAAGCTTCGCGAACCTTTCGGGGACCTCCTCGATAACGGTTGCCTGCTGTGGGGGTACCACATATACTTTCACGAGAAAAATGAAAACGAAATGAATAACAATTGACAGGGTAGCGATAATCAGAAAACTCCGGTCGATTATCGAAACATTTTTGCTCCGAACCGAACGAATGAGTGCCGGATCAAGCGGCGTTGAGGCATACTGACCGGCGACAATCACCCGGTGTTGTTGCGGAACCATGCTCATCCTTCACGTCGCCTCACTGCCAGAGAGAAATTGTTGTATCCCTGCTGTCCGCAGGTATACATTATTTTTTTCAGTAAACGGAAACGGATCCGCTTGTCGCCGTGAATGGTAACCTCACCCTTGAATTTAGTTTTTGTCGAGTAACGTTCGATCTTTTCGGTGGCTTCCCGGCGCTGCTGCAGCCAATCGTAGAGACCCGGAATCACCAGTTCTTCTGAAGTGAGTACCTCGTCTACCGATGCCACCCGGATGTCCTCCGCAAGAATGAAGGTATTGTTGACGGTGATGGTAACACGCAGTTCGGGTGATTTTTTTGCCGTCGACTCCGGAAGAATGAGGTCTTTATGAACGGTGACGATATCTCCTTCGGAAGAGAAACTCTGAAGGAGATAAATCAGGAGAATGGTCATCACGTCAACAAGCGAGGTGAGTTGCGGCTTGAAGGTTTTTATTTTCCGGTTGCCGCGTGTCTTCCGTACCTGTTTCTGCGGAGATTTTGACGCAGGAAAACTCATAACTCTTCTTCGCTGTTAACAATGGAAAATATTTTCACCAGATTTGATCCGGAAAAAAGATCGAGAATGAATTCCGACGGATTGAGAAACACCAGTTTCCGCTTTTCTTCAGACAGCCTGCGGTAAAAAAAGACGAATACTCCCAGACCATGGCTGTCAATGAAGGTCGTTTCACTCAGATCGATGGCAATGGTTCCCTGGTACATTTTCTGGATACTTTCGAGTTTGGCGGATATCTTTCCGACACTGTTGCCGGTGATATCTCCTGAAAGCGCGAGGATAACCGCGGCGTTCGTTTTTCTGATTTTTAGCTTGAAGCTCATCCGATCTCTCCCGAAAGACCGATGTCGGGAAATTGTGAATCCCGGCAGATGTCCATGAATTTTATTATGTCGTCATACAGAATATCCGATTCAAGGACGAGAACGACACTCTTCTGGGACGGGTACTCGAATTTTATCGCTTTAAGAAGAACGCGTAGCTGCTCGTACTGGTATTGTCCTTTTACACGAGGGATAAGATCGAGTTTTTTCCCGGTACCGACGATCCTGAACCCGTTTGTTGTTACGACAATCGAGATGTCGAGTTCCTTGCTGTCGCCGGGATCGGCACCTTCCTCCTGAGCGGGAGGCAGTGAGAAATCAATCGCGGCGATATGTGTAAACACTGCCATTGACACAAGAAACGGTATGAGTACCATGAACAGGTTCATGACGGGAGTGACATCGAGATCGATCAACTCGATGTCGTTTGATGTCGCTTTTTTTGCCCGTTTGGTTGCTGGAAATGCCATGGTGATCTATCTGGTTCCTTCAACGGTGGTTGTTTCCGACCGTGTTCCGGTATCCGGTTACGATCGACGCTGTGCGTAGAGAAAGTTAAGGAGTCGTACCGAACTTTCATCGATTTCTTCTATAATGGTATTCGCCTTGGAGCCGAGAATCGAAAAGAAAATCATGCAGGGAACCGCAACGATCAGTCCCAGAGCGGTGGTATTCATAGCAATGGCGATGCCTCGTGCGAGTACCGTTGCTTTTTGCGATGGATCGGCCGCTGAAAGTGCACCGAATGCCTGCTGGAGTCCGAAAATGGTACCGAGTAGACCGAGAAGGGTCGCGATGTTGGCGAAGAGTGAAAGATAATGGGTCCGCCGCTGAATACGCGGAAGTTCCCGAAGTGCGATTTCGTCAACGGCATTCTGAATTTCATGGTCAGGCTCCTGCTGCTGAAAATGCCAGAGAGCCGATTCCAGAATCGAAGAGAGCGGGGTTTTGGTTTTGGCACAGAGCTGCCGCGCTTTTTCAACGTCGCCGTTCCGGACAAGTCGTGTAATCTGTGTCAGAAGCGCTTTGGCATTGATTCTGCAGTGAATATAATAGTAAAAAAGCCGTTCAATAATCACCGCGAATGCAAAAGCGGAAATGACAATCAGCGGGTACATCCAGGTTCCACCCTCTTTGAAAAAACGTATGACGCTGTCCATCAATCCTCCTCATTATTAATTACTTGATCAAATCCTGGTTTCGCTATTCAACAAACGTCCGTATCGGAAAAAATTATCGATATTTCTATGATAGTGTACCATCTTATAGCTGGTGCTGTCAATAAACTGAGACCCTTCAGACGATAATTCAGCAAGTAAAAACAGTCGCTTACACTGATACCGGGGTGTCACTCCCAAGGAAACCGCTGGAAGTATATCCATGGTGGTTCATTCTGTGATTGGTGTGAAGGGAAGCGGTTGTGAGAGTTCTTCTATGAAAGAACGACTCATGACTTCTTCACGATACTGGGTTTTTTCTTTCGGCAGAAATATCATAACCTGGGGTTTTTCAACTTTTCCGCTTATTTTAACTCCGACAGTAAAGGTAATGGTACCGGGTTGATCAATCCGGTATCCTTGATCTGCAGCCGCGATTGAAGTCGAGTCTGCGGGGGTGGCGGCGGTGACGGCGGGAAAAAACGATACACTGCAGATCGAGAATATGATAGTGGGCATTATAACCGCATGTCGTATGCAATAACCCATCCGGAACAATGTGGCATTCATCGGCTGGTCTCCGACTGTTCAATAGTGAAATTTTTAATCGATGGAAAAACATAGTTGTCAACCCGGGCAGCTTCCGGAGCCATTGCCTCGGTGAAACCCGGTGGTTTCGGAAGAGGAACATCGGTTCCCACCGTCAGCAGCAGCAGGGGATAGAGTGCATGGGGATTTTCATTACACCTGGCCTTGACGGCAATAACATTCGTACCGGTACGAATTTTGCCCATAAGATTATAGGTTGCGGCGGTTTTCTGTTCATCCGGCAGAAAAGCGTGCGAGCCGAGAAAATCACCGTTGATGTACAGGTCTATTAAACCGTTTGCCGCCAGATAGAACATGGCTTTGTGCGGCATCTGATCGGTGGTGAACGAGCGCCGGAAGTATACCGTCGAATTCGGCGTATACGTTGCGGCACTGTCGGGGTTTCCACTGCCGAACCACATGGGAATGGGGATGTTTCCCGGGAATCCTTCCATGGTTTGTGTGGTGACTGCCGCACGCTGAGCCTTATTCCATCCCGAATCGTTGTAGTTAAGGGAATTCCAATTGCTTGCCGAGTCAGCCCGGACCAGCCACTGTGATCCCGAACTGATTGCCGTCTGAGTCATTTTTTCTTCTTTTGATCCATATTCTTCCGGATAATTCTGATAGAGTCGAATGTAAGCGTGCGTGATGTACTTGCCGGTCGCATACGATTGTTCGGCCAGACTCAGCGCATATTTGTAGATGTCAAAGGCCTGCTCCTGGTAACGTAAACCGATCTCTTCGAACCGGGCCCGGTATTCTTCTTTCTCCGCTTCGCTGATACCGGCGGGATAGGGAGGACGGGAGAAGGCATTGATACAGAGCAGGTCGTAACATCTGCCCCGATTGAACAGTAATTCGGCAATTCGCTCGCGGGCTTCCTTGACGCTCTGATCATCAAGTTTATAGGCTTCGGCGATTTTAATGGTTTTCAGATAGTTTTCGAGGGCCTGATCCTCATATCCCGCAATCTGCTTGAGCAGTTTGGATTTGTAGACAAACCGTTCGTAGTCGTCAAATCCTCCGGGAATGGGAGCGTCACGTGCGATTTTCACTACATCTGCATAGGTTTCTCCGACGTTGAATGATATGCCGGTGATTGCTTCACTTGCTTTTTTATAAAAATCATCCAATTCCTGGTAGGTGGTTCCCAGCTCGAGACAGCGGAGAAAAAGGGCGATCGCACGTTCCTGAAACGGTGCGATTTTCTGGAAGAGCTGCAGTTTGCGGGCGATCAGTGCGAATCCGTCCAGCTGCTCCCGCTGTTGCGAAGTTTTGGTTATCTCGACCAGAGCCAGGTAATTTTCGGCGGCGATCGAGGGGAGATAGGCGAGTTTCTGACGGGACTGAAGAATGTATTTGTCTTCGATGTTCTGCTTGATACCGAGTTTGACGTTCCGTTCATGAAACGGGAGTGCTTTATCGATGAAATATTTTTCGACGGCTTCGGCAATCCCGAGTTCAAAGGCGATCCTTTGGTCGATGGAGAGTCCCGACGGTCGGTCCTGGCTGAAGATACCGAGCGCGAAATCCTCGTAGACCTGACCGATCTGGTAGATTGCACGCGTGGTCCAGTCCTGAATGTTGAATGCGACGACCTTCACATAGGCGTCAACGGTTTTATCGAGCAGATCCGATTTTTGGGAGAGCTGCTTTTTGTAACGCTTGCGGGGGGTACCCAATGTGACGGCACTCATGGCGGTATGATTTATTTCGGCGACGGTAAAGAGTGCTTTCGCCGCATAATAAGCATTCATCTCACCGGGATTTTTCATTTTTTTGAAGGTGGCAGCGGCGTTAGTCAACTGCACAATCGCTTCATCATTCCGGTTCCGCATATACAAGGCTATACCGTTCATGCAGAGTGCCTGAATGGCTCGACTCTGATCGTTTCCGAACCGGTCGGTGAAGATCCGGGTGACTCTGCTTACCGCATCCCAGTCCTTTTCTTTTCCGTAGAGTTCACCGGCCCGGAACAACACATCGGCGGCATCTTCCGACTGTGGAAAGAGTTGTACCATCTTTTCAAAGGTGGCGGCTGCCTCACGGTTTTTTCCGCTGTTTTCGAAACAGAAACCCGCGTTGTAGAGGGCCGACGGTGTCAGTTCATGCGAAGGATAGTTGGCGGCAAGTCGCAGATAGGTTTCGGCGGCAAGATCCCACTGCAGAAGTTTTTCGTGGCTCTTGGCAATGCGGAATGAAGTTTTAGGGAGCAGTTTTGAATCGGGATATTTGGTGAGGAGCCGCTGAAAAACGAGAATGGCACGTGACCATTCCGCCTGTTTTTCATAGGCTACCCCCGCATTGAAGAGAGCCACATCGGCGATTCGCGTGTCGGGATATTCTATGGCAACCCGTTCATACTGTTCCGCCGCATCTTTGAATCTGCTCTGCGTTTCGAACAGCTCCGCCATCCTGAAGATCGATTCGGCTATACGGGCGATGGCTTCCGTTTTGTCGGCACCTTCCGGCGTCGCTTCGCTGAGCTTTTTGTACCAGGTACCTGCCTCATCAAACCGTTTTTCCTCATAAAACGATTGGGCGATCATTCGTATCGATTCGAATGCGTGGTTACTTTCCGGGTATTTTCCAAGAATCGTTTCATACACCGTCCGGGAGGAATCGAATCGTCTATTATTGAAATACAGCGATGCCTTGATCGTCAGCACTTCCGGTGTTTTCTGATTGTCCGGATTGACGGAAAGATAATTGTTGCAGGCGCTTATCAGTAACCGTGTTGCAGGTGACAATCCGGAATCTGCATGTGGTGTATCGGCAGTGTGGGCTGCGGTATCATTCGCGGGCGTGTGTTCTTCCGAAGCGGGTTTCTGTGATGTTCCGCCGGAGACGGTATCGGAGACGGTTTTCTTTCCCGCGCAACCTGCCGATAACAGGATCATGACCACCAGTACCGGCAATGCCCGGCGAATGTTTCGGCAGAATAGATCGGAAGTGGTGATGTGCATCGTGATATATCCTACCGGCTATCGCCGGTCTCAAGCTTGAGCAGATTCTGAGACGCGACGATGGCATTCCAGGCCGCAGTTTCCTTGTATTTACTGTCCGGATAACGCTTGGACACTGCGATGTACTCTTCCGCAGCCTCACGGTAATTACCAGTCGAAAATTGAATTTCCGCGAGGTTGTAATGACATTCGTTCGCTAAAGGCGAACGGGGATAATGGTTGATGTAGTCGGTATACGATGCAATCGCCTGATGATATAGTGAATCGTTGTTTTTCTGCAGCGCGAGCTGATGATAGCTGATCGCTGCATCGTAAAGCATTTTTGCGGCGGTACTGTCCGCCCGGATTCGTATTGAGTCCGACTGATGTTCCGCCCATTTACTGTGGCTGTTGTATTTCTTGAAATACTCATACTTCTGACTGATTGATGTTTCGGTATTGACGTCGCGTTCGAGTACCGCGAGCAGTTCCGCTTCGACAGTAGGATTCTGCCGGTAGGCCGGGTAGTTCGAGAGGATGTGATTAAAGGTTTTTTTCGCCATGTCGTTGCGTCCCTGATCGCGAAATACCTGCGCAAGGCGGTGGAGAATCTGGCAACCCCGTTCCGGATCGCCTAGTTTGCGGGCAAATGCTGCCGCACGGGTGAGTCCCTTCTGACCGGTGGCATCTGTTTCACTGAAACTGATGGCGATGTAATCCATTGATTCTTTTTCGAGGAGTGCGTGTCCGAACTTTCCGCCGCCAAGGTCGACCAGCGCGAGAAACGAACTGATGGCTTTTTCGGGATTTGACAGCCGGTATTGCGTCCATGCGACTTTATAGAGTGCTTCATCGAACCATTCGCTTTCAGGGTATTTCATGACCGCGTAAAAAGCTGCAAGTGCATCCTTGAGATTAGTTTTATCGAAATGGAATTCACCGCAGAACATCCACGCCTGAGGAGCATGCGGATGTTCAGGAAATTGTGTTGCGACCGTATGCATATGCGTATAGGCGCTGTCGAACCGGGCGAGGTCGTTGTAACACCAGGCAAGACTGTATTCCGCTGCTGCTCTGAACGGTGAATCGGGTTGCGCTTTCATTGCCCTTCGGTACATATCCATGCTGCGGCGATGGTCGAGAACCGGCGGAGCCGGCTGATGTGGAATTTTATCTCCAGTACCGTTACGGAATTCGCTTATGACCTTTTCAAAGTGCTGTACTTTTTTCTCATAGGTGTCGTACGCCCTGGCATAAGCGGTGTTTTCCGAATGATAATACAGTTCCCCCAACTGATAGCTGAGATAGCAGGCGTCGGAACTGTCAATGTTCGCTTCGAGTAGCCGGCTGATATTGTTCTGCAGTGTTCCGGAGTAATACTGCTGCAATGAGTCCTCTCTGAGCAACACTGCGTCGATGGTTTCCTTGAGGGTGCGACGGTTGGCGAAGGCGGTATCGCTGCCGTTTGCAGCGTTTTTCCTGAGCGTGTTTTTCCGCCAGTCGATGAAGGCACGTTCCCACCGGTACCGGTCGATAAGGCAGATCGTTGAAAAAATATTGGTTTTATCGACCACTGACTTGATTTTCAATCTTTCCTGTCGCGCATTTGAAACCTGCAGCTCTGGAGTGCCTCTCTGCTGTTTCTGTCCGATTTCCAGCTGGATGGAATCGATGATGCCGAGTATTGTTTCCCGTTTCTTTGAGAAGCTGGCTTCCTGAAACGTTCCGGTGTAGTAATGGGAGGTGATGAATGAACAGAGCCGGTCAATATTATCGTAGTAAGAGGAAATCGTTGCATAGTCGGCGATTTTTTCACCTTCAACTTTTGTCAACAGGCTGGCCGTTTCCATACGGGCGTTACGTATGGTGATCGACCGCTCTGAGGCACTGTCGGAGGCGAGACGTTTGTCGAGTTTGATGATCAGCGCTCTGAGACGGTATTTTTCCCGGTCGATATACGTGTGTTTTTTCCAGGCGAATTCCGCTTTCTGCAGATAACGACGCGCCAGTACCAGAATACCCTCGGCACCGAGTGACGTTTCGGGCGCCTGATTGATGATTTTGCGTAAAGCGGTTTCAGCTTTTTCATATCGTCCCGATTGCAGATAGCACCATGCGATTCCGAACAGTGCCTGCTCAAAGAGGTCCGGTTCGTTGAGCAGTTCGTAGAACCGCTCGATTGATTTGTCGTAGTTACCCAGTTCGTAGTAGAGTTGTGCCACCGCTATATTGATTTTCTTAAGTGCAGTACGGTCGTCATCAGTCGTGGTTTTGTACCGTTGCGCCTGTTCAAGTATCGATAGCGCCGTGGAATCATCATTGCGAGCAAGATAACTGCGTGCAAGTGCATGCATGACATGAAGGCTGAAAGGTTTCCCTTTTTCGATATATGCCGCCCTCCGAATGATCTCATCGTATGCTCCTTCAGCGAGTGCACTTTCGATGAGTATCCAAAGGATAAGATTCCGGGGAGCCCCATGATAGTCCTCGATGGTGATCCGTGAGGTGTCCCTGATAATGGTCTGATAGTCATGCAGTGCATAGAGACTTTGCAGACGGTATCGTGTACGGAACTCCCGGTAAGGCTTCGTTTCCGGGAGTTTGTCGAGCGTACTCAGCGCTTCCTGATAGTTTCCATCCATGAATTCAGCCCTGACAAGAAGCATGATGAAGTCGGAATGATCCGTTTTCCCGGATAGCAGAGAGATTGCATCGAGTGTTTTTCGCCGGGCCAGTGCCGGTTGTCCGGCGGAAAGATACTCACGTATGCGATGTTGTTCGATACGCTTTATCTGGGTGATCTGTTCTGGGTTCGCTTTGGTGATGATGAATGATTCAATCTGTCCGAGCCGCTCGTAATAGGTTTCGGATTGCAGGCCGAGGTTCGCCTTAAGTATGGTGAAAAAATCATTTTCCATCGGATTTTCTTTTTCCTCCCGCGGCGGCATGCCGATTGCGGCCATTGTTCCGTTCAGGAGCGAATCGACCCGCTGCCAGAGAGTATCGATGTCATGCTTGACCGAAAGCATTGTCGTAATCCGTTTGAGGTCGCCTTTTTCAAGCGTTTCGAACATACTCTCCACCGGTTCTCCGGTGACCATTTCGCGAAGGATGGCGATGGCGTCACCGAGTGGTGCCTTGAATCCGTTGATTTTATCCCGGATTCGCTGATTTCGTTTTTCCAGTATTTCAATCGATTTATCGAATGCCACCAGCTTGCCGTCATCAAATCCGGTCAACTCCGGCGGATAGAGTTCAAACATACGGATGGCGTTGATAACATCACCCACTGCGGCTGATTCCTTGCGTAGAACACCGATTTTATGCCATTCCGCACCCAGGCGAAGAGTAAGGTTTTCTTTGGCGGTCCAGTAATCAGTCTCTTGTTTTTTCGCCTCGAGGCAATCATGCAGCGGCAGCAGTAGAAGTAAGGTTACTGCTGCAACCGTTAAGGTGGTATGAATGCTGTCGGGACGATGGTTCATGATAGTATCTCAGGTATCCTTATTTCAGTGCTTTTTCTCTTTTTTTTCTGATTTCTTCAAGTCGGCGATTCGCGTCTTCCTCTTCCTGTTGTTTCTCTTGCTCCTGTGGAGATTCCTCTTTGAGCTGAATCCGGTTATCGATATCGATTTTCTTCTCCTGCCTGCGGTTTTTGAGCAGCAGATAATTCCGCATCAATTCAGTACCGGTCATTTTGAAACGGAGGGGAAACGTTAGGGTGCCGGCGACTTTCCATTTGACAAACCAGGGGTCGAACGGATCAACGATATTCCGTTCTTTTTCCTCCGTGAAGAGACCGGGAGATTCGTTGCGATGTAATTCAACCAGATCCTCCCGACGCATGCGTGATCCCTGATTGACACTGAGCAAAATGGGGACGGCGAGAGAAAGCGTGATCCCGTTGTCGTACCGGACATTCCCTCCCAGTGTCGCGTACATCGGATTTTCGGAAAACCAGACCAGAAACCGCTTTTCCGGTTGAGACACCTCAATCGGGTGAAAAAGGTTGGCGAATGACTCGAGTGAGTATTGCGCGAAAAAGTCAAATCCGTGCCCGCTGTAAACGACTGCCGCTTCGGTAAGCAACTGGGATAGGTTTCTGCGCCGGAACGGAACACGGAATCCCGTCGATGCGAGCAGGCGTATGGGAAGTATGGTCAGACGCGGCAGCAGATCAAGTTCGTAGTGTACTCTGGTTTCAATATTGCTTCCTTTTACCACGAATCCTTCGGGCATAAATCCGATATAGCCCCCGAGACTGGGTGCCGATTCCCGCATCTGGTAACGGTACTGGAGCGACAACCCGACTCCGTGCAGCCGCAGCTCCTGATTGTTCGGCCAGGTTGCTTTGATACCGCCTCCGAAATATCCCGGAGTAAAACCATAGGAAAGCACCCGGGATTCGGCATTGATGGAGAGAAAATCGAGTATCCCCGCCTGAAGCATTATTTCCGGGAACGCCCGTACATTAGATATCCAGCGGCGAGGAGACTGATCCGTTGACTGATTCTCCTGCTCGGAAAGGGAGATCGGTGCATCATCCCAGAGGTGTCCTACCGCACGAAGCGAAACCCAGATATTTCCCTTGCCGGGTGTGTTGGAATTCTGACACTGATAGAATGTCTCACCGCGGTTTCTTCGCTGGTTCTGCTGAGGATAAACTATCTGCACCGTCAGCAGGGTGATACAAATAGATACACCGGCAGATAATGCGTTCATTATTCAAGATCCTCCAGAAGACGTTCTATCTCTTCCATTTTCTTCTGTATTTCCTCTCGACGTTTCAGTACTTCCTCTTCCGATTCCTCTTCCTGAGTCGAAAGATTCAGCCCTTCTAAATCCAGGTCCGACACCGATTCGAGACTGACTCCCTTTTTTACCGATGCATCAATGGCGTTCGGTTGAACCTGTTTATGTTTTTCGACGAAGATCATGGTGCGGATGGCTTCGGTATTCGTTTCCCTGAACAGCAGCGGTACGTCCAGAGCTGCCGAGATTCTCAGATACGTCGGTTCTAAGGGACGTTCAGACTTGACGCGTTGAAGAAGGAGAATGCGTACGGCACCGAGAAGGCTGTAGCGGTCGAAAAGACGATACCGGACGGCCGGCTCTATCCAGAAACGCTGCTGACGGTACGTGTCGTCGCCGGTGTATGCGGTCTCTTTTCGTTGGAGTTCCTTGTAGAAACCGGCACCGAAATCAATGGAATAGCTGTTTTTGTTGAGCTTCAGTTCCGCTCCCAGGCGGAAGGAAAGCTGTGAGTACAGGTAGAGCAGATCGGGGTTGTCGGCCATACTGAACATGGCATAGGTTTTCATCGGCAGTGATTTATTTTTCGCGATCCAGTCGAGATCGGCAATGATTGACGGGCGGATATACGCGTGGTATTCCGGTCGCCCGGAGGTCGCGGCACCGCTCAAGGTGTCCATTTCAGTTGAGAGATACAGGTCTCCCGATGCGGCGATTCCGAAAAAACGCAAATGGTCGTTTCCCGGCAGGGTAAGCTGGAAATGCCCTTCGGTAGTGCCGAGGGTACGGAAATTGGTAAAGGAGGTTTTTCCTGAAAGTTGCATGATATCGGCGATACCCACGTTCAGATACACTCCGGGATCGAGGCGGATGCCTGAAGGGGCCGCGCTGCCTGCGAACGCCGCTGAAACAATGATATTGCCGTTACCCAGAACGTTCGATGCAGGTATATTGAACGTTCCCTCATTTCTTCCGCGTTTTATTTGTCCGTAAGTCAATGAGGACAGTAGTATGCAAAGAAAAACGGCGATTTTCATTGAAATAGTCATTTCATCAGATCCGTCTGTGTTCGTCGGGCTTCGTGTTTAATGATTGACTACAGGAATCAGGGTCGTATCATTGAACCGTTTGCCGTTACGTCGCATCTGCCGCTTGTACTCTCTGAGCGTCGTAATATCGGAATCCGAGAAGAGACGCCAGCCGTTGTAGTTACGCCGTTCCTTGATCGCCAGTTCAGGATCATCCAGCCACCTTTTCAGTGTGGATATGGAAACCCTGAGTTTTTTAGCGGCCTGCCCACTAGTGTAATGCCGATTCATACAACAACCTCCTTATTGCGAACGCAAACCCACCAATACCATATATGGTGTTGGTGGGCCATCTGTTATACACTATATTGAATTATTATCTAACACATTGAATTGAAACCTGTTAAACTATCCGAAAAACCGGTTAACAACCCGTTTATCCGGCTGTTTTTATTATACAGTTATGAACCGAAGAAACAAATAAATAGTTTAATCGTTTAACAAAAAAATTTATGCAATACGGTGCTGTTAGTGGGTGCCGAGAGCGGAGCGGACAACCATAATGGGGGAAATTGTCGTCAGGCTGGTACAGGTTACAGGGTGTACAATGTGTAAATAATCAAGGGTTGTTGCCTGGCGCCTCGACAAATCGGCATGGGGGAAGTTGTTCAGAACTGAAATTCACCGTCCCGATAGATGATTCTGGTTGAACCATCAGCAAGATGTGCTGTTACGGTCCGGTTTCCGGTGGCGATGATATCGGTATGTTCCGGAGAGTCATTGTAGCCGAGTTCGGCGAATTTTTCGTCGGTCATTTCTTTGAGGTTACAGGTGCAGGCATCATGGTAGGCTTTACCGACGGCAAGATGCGTGTTTCCATGGTCACCACCGAAATTTTCATCGAAAAGCGTATTTGCCATGAACCGGTTAATTTTCGAGAACCGCCGGTCGGTCAGGGAAAACTCACCGATTTTATCCGCGTTTTTCTGTGCAATCATCTCTCGAAGCAGCGCTTCATTCTGTGCTGCAGTCGCCTTGGCAATCAGACCATTCCGTATTTCCAACCGGATATCCTTAATAATATTGCCGTAACGGTAGAGCGGGAGGTCGAAGAAAACGGTTCCCTCCATGTTTCGCCAGTCGGGTGAGGTGAAAATCTCGAAACTGGGAATATTGCGACCTCTGCCCCCCAGCCATTTCCGGTTTTTTCCAAGGCTTACCCACAGATCCGTTTCCAGAGCCTCGACATGCAGCTTTTCAATCGGTAGAGCATTAAGGGATTCAATAACATGATTCATCTGCAGATAGACCTGCCGCCACGTTTCAAGCGGGTTCACATCATCAAGAAAACAGGCGCGCCGTATCTGTTGCCAGTATTCCTCGATTGAAATATTCGCTTCACGGGCGGCACCTTCGGTACCGTAAAGGCAGAGTGTCCAGGTGAAACGGCCAACATCCTCCTTCGCATCAAGCCAATCCCGGAAAGGTTTGGTGCTTCTGCTGGAAAGAATCACTTTACGTGGATCGGCATTTGCCAGAAAAAGCGGATCTTCCTCGGCAAGAATTCTTACATAGTGGTCGATATTGTCGGCGAGTCCGTGGTAATACTTATCGGGGAAGAACCCGATCTGCTCATCGCTGCCTTCCTGTAACTGGATGAGCCTGAACGTATCATCCTGCAGTTGTATGATCGGCTGGCCACCGCTTTTAATGATTGAGCGATAGGTTGCCTTGGCCAGTGGGAGACCCGGAAGCTGGGAAACAAGATAGACGACGTCACCTTTTTTAATACCGTTGCCGTCATTGAGAGCGAAATTTATCAGTATATCAGCATAATTTTCCAGTACTTTCGGATCCGGGGTATACATGCGGAAGATCTTTCTTGTTTAATGTTGAAACGTCTTTTTACCGTGCAGTTCGAATAGTTATAGAATATGCGGGTAATGGATAATTATAGCTTATGTGGATGTTTTTCACAAATAAAAAGCAGGACCGGAATATTCGTGAAGTTGAGTGGATTGCTCATCAGGTAGAGGCGCGTGCGGAAACACCTGATGGTGTAACTGCACTTCCCAGAGCCGGAGAAGTGCAGAATTGAAAGAAGTATTTCCGTCCGGTTATCTAGGCAGCATGGCCAGGTTGTGTTCCACTTTTTCAAGATTGAGAAGGAGCCCTTCGAGTTTTTCGCGTTCCTTCGCAACAATCGCGGCAGGTGCCCGGTCGACAAAACTGCTGTTCTCCAGACGGGTTTTGGTACTTTCGACCAGTTTGCCGATACGTTCGAACTCTTTGGTTAGCCGGTCAATTTCGACTGCCTTGTCGATAAGACCTTCAAAACTGATGTAGAGCTGGTTGCCGCCAACGACAGCCGAACCGGCGAATGCGGGTTTTTCGACTGTGGTTCCGATGACGGTTTCGGATAGCTTCGTGAACCGGTTGATCAGCGCGACCTGCGATCTGAGCCATTCAGCCGTCGGGTCATCGGTGGTGACGATTACCGCAGTGCCCCATTTGTCGGGCGGAATATTGTTTTCCGAGCGGATGGTCCGCAGGGCGGTAATGCACTCTTTCACGAGTGAAAATTTCGTATCGATGCCGGTATCCGTCAATGATGCATTTGGAACGGGCCATGCACTCTGCATGATGGAACCTTCGTCGGTGACTCCGGCAAAGCGGACCTGCTCGCGCAGATGAGTGAAAATCTCCTCGGTGATAAACGGCATGACCGGATGCAGCAGTTTGAGGATGGTTGAAAGCGTATAGCCGGCAAGGCATATCGCATCGCTGCGCAGCAAAGGATCATCGGTCTGGTAAAGATCCGCTTTTTTCGCTTCGATATACCAGTCGCAGAATTCATGCCAGGTGAAATCGTACAGCAGGTGACATGCTTCGTTGAACCGGTATCCGTCGATGGCTTTCGTTACCAAATCAATGATTTCCTGCAGTTTGTTGATCATCCACCGGTCTTCCGCTTTGAAGCGTTCGACCGGCGGCAGCACGTCGAAGGATACCGGTTCATTGACCGTACTCAACAGAAACCGGGCTGCATTCCAGAGTTTGTTGGAGAAATTGCGGCCGATGTCGAACGTATCTTTACCGAGATAGACATCGGCGCCCGATGCGGTAATCATGATGAGGGAAAAACGCAGTGCATCGGCACCGCTTACTTTAATGATCTCCAGCGGATCGATCGCATTCCCGAGAGACTTGCTCATTTTGCGTCCGGTTTTATCACGGACCGTTCCGTGCAGGATAACATCGGTAAAGGGAAGGTCGTCGGTGAACTGCAGTCCGGCCATGATCATCCGGGCAACCCAGAAGAAGAGTATTTCCGGTGCGGTAACGAGTACGTCGGTCGGGTAGAACTTATTCATGGTACCGGTGGTTTCGGGCCATCCCATGGTTGAAAAAGGCCAGAGCCACGAGGAGAACCACGTGTCAAGTACATCGTCGTCCTGCGTGAGCGAGTTGCCGCCGCAGACGGGACACACATCGGGATCAGTTTCTTCCACCACCACGGCACCGCAGGTGCAGTACCAGACCGGTATGCGGTGTCCCCACCAGATCTGACGGGAGATGCACCAGTCACGTATGTTCTCCATCCAGTCGGTATAGGTTTTCTGCCATCGCTGCGGAAAGATCGAGATCCGGTCGTGGTTGGCCGGTTTGAGCGCCTCCTCCGCGAGCGGCTTCATTTTTACAAACCACTGATCGGAATAGTAAGGTTCAACAACGGTATTGCAGCGGTAGCAGTGCCCCACCGAATGAGTGTGTTCGTCAATTTTTTCGACGAGCCCGAGGGCGGTCATCTCTTCGACCACCATTTTACGGGCCGCGAACCGGTCGACTCCCTGATAGTGCTCGGGGACCGGACCGGTCATTTGTCCGGATTCATCCATCACCACCACCGGCTCCATCGAATGGCGCAGTCCCATCTGAAAATCGTTGGGATCATGTGCCGGAGTGACTTTCACTGCGCCGGTGCCGAACTCACGGTCAACGAAATCGTCGGTGATAACCGGTATCGCACGATTGACCAGCGGGAGGGTGAGCATCTTTCCGGCGCATCCGGTATACCGTTCGTCTTTGGGATTCACCGCAACCGCCGTATCTCCGAGCATTGTTTCGGGGCGGGTGGTGGCAACGGTCACATATCCCGATCCGTCGGCATACGGGTAGTTGAAGTGGTAGAGTTTTCCGCCGGTTTCCTTATGCTCGGCTTCTTCGTCGGAAAGTGCGGTGCGGCAGCGCGGGCACCAGTTGATGATGTATTTACCTTTATAGATGAGTCCTTTTTTATAGAGTTCCACAAAAACCTTGCGAACGGCGCGGGAAAGGCCCTCGTCCATGGTGAATCGCTCCCGGTCCCAGTCGCATGCGCACCCGAGTTTCTTGAGCTGGCTGGTGATGGTGGCGTGGTGTTCCTCTTTCCATTTCCATACTTCATCGATGAACGCTTCGCGCCCAAGATCATGCCGGGTTTTCTTTTCCCGGGCAAGTTTTCGTTCCACCACGTTCTGAGTGGCGATGCCTGCATGATCGGTACCCGGCATCCAGAGTGTCTCGAAACCCGACATTTTTTTATATCTGATCAGAATGTCCTGAATGGAATCATTGAGCGCGTGTCCCATATGGAGAACGCCGGTGACGTTGGGAGGGGGAATGACGATCGAGTAAGCTGGTTTCTCCGATGCTGGATCGGCATGAAAAAGTTTTTTCGACAGCCAGTCGGCGTACCATTTTTCTTCTACCTGCGCTGGATTGTAGGTTTTTTCCATTATTGTGCTTTCGTGGTTGGTAATACTTCCGTAAGGTCGTAAAAATAGTTTTCGGCAGGGGAGTGAGTGAACCTAAGTGCCGGTGTCCGGGGAGACTGCCGCGGATACGGAGATCGACGGGCCCGGGGATAGTATATTCCTTCTGCGGTGTTTGCTGAAGATTTCACTTTTCAAAGGAGTATCTAATGACAACGATGGATAATCTTGCAAAGGCTTTCGCAGGCGAAAGTCAGGCGAATCGTAAATATCTTGCATTCGCGAAAAAAGCGGAAAGCGACGGTTTTTTGCAGGTGGCGAAACTGTTCCGTGCCGCCGCCGAATCCGAGACCATTCATGCCCACGCTCATCTCCGGGTAATGGGAGGTATCAAGGGTACGGTGGAAAACCTCGAGGCTGCTATCACGGGTGAAGGGGCGGAATTCAAGGAGATGTATCCAGCCATGGTTACCGCAGCGGAAGAGGAAGGAAATAAACCGGCTCTGAATTCTTTTAAAAATGCCATAGCGGTCGAGAAGATTCATTATGATCTTTATTCGAAAGCTCTTGAAGCGGTAAAGGGCGGCGGGGATCTTCCGGAGAAGGCGATTTACGTTTGTCCGGTGTGTGGAAATACCGTTGAAGGCGAGGTTCCCGAGAGCTGTCCGATATGCACCGTTCCGGGGAACAAATTTATCGCCGTGTCGTAAACAGGCAGTTTGAAGGTACGCTGTCAGGTATGGCAGCGTACTTCTTCTCATTCAATCAAACCAGCCCCAACCGCTCACGATAGGAATGGTTATAAAAATTTTCTGCATCGAAAAATCGGGGATTTTCCATCCGTAACCGATGAGTGCTTTGTTGGAAAAATGAACTTCCAACCCCCAGTAAGCGTTGCGGTATGGTTTCGAGACAACTGGAACTGCGGAAAAAACCGAAGCACCGAAGTACTGCTTATACCCGGAAATGAAACGGTCAACTCCCGCCATCGGAATCAGGACATACACATTGTTGCTGTCGGCGCCACCGTTGAAAAGAGAGCCGGTACCGGCAGTCATCATCGGTTTACTCAGAAGAATGAGTTCAAACGGTGACGGCGGGGAAAGTAGCTGCCGCTGCTTTTTTGCGATGAATGTTTCAAACGTTCCGGCAACGAAGTACTCAAGGATATTACGATTACGGAACCCGGTGCGGTACTTGCGTTCGTAGAGCGCTTTTATTTTGTGGATCGTGTCGAGAAGTGCCGCCGCTTTTTTGCGTGCCACAAGATCGGTACTGTCGACGACAAGGTCGACTATCTGACTGGCAATATACGGGATTTTCGCATCCGTGAGTGTCCGGGCGGTATCACCCCAGAGCGAATCGGCAATATTGTACCATGGCAGTTCGGCGCTGTCGGTACCTGCCAGTTGGACCGCTTTGAAAAAACGTTGCCGGTCATCGACGTCGTATACGCGACCTGCAACCGGCCTGACTTTCGCTCTGCGGTTATCTTCTTTGTAGATTGCATGAATAACGGAAAAACAGTAGTTCTTCCACTCTTCTCTCCCCGCGACGGACCGGTAAACAGGCTGTCGGTTCGAACAACATGTTCCGGAACCGGCGTGCTGTCGGCACGGCCACCGCAGAAGGTATAACTCAGGTCCATGAAAAGCGTTGACGCCGTACGGTACTTTTCACTCGCATCGAGCGTATACGCTTCGAGAAGCCGGTAACAGGAGTCAAGCTGCGCCGTCGCGTTCCGGGGTGCCGCCGCAGTAATAATCAGGAGGGCGATTGAGATAATGAAACGATTTCGCATGGTATACCTCAATCCGACTGAGTGTTTTCGCTTATTGTCCGGAGCTTCCGGGCTGTGTCAAAAAGAAACGTAAGCAGATCTTTTGGTGAACTGGTCATCTGAAAATCCGGAAGAAGCGACAGTACGGTTTCGAGAGCAGCCTCTATCGCCGGTTTATGACATCGGGACTCATAATCGTTTACTGCCTGCTGTTTGATCTGTTCGGGAAGTGACAGACCGTAAAGGTCTTCGATAATCGGGATGTGGACGAGCGGATGATCAAGGTACTGTTCCAGATAATGCATCAACCAGGTATTGGCCTGAGCGAGAACGGTATGGTAGGAATATGCCGACGGGTTGATCCGGTTGGTTCCGCCGCATCGAGCAACGGGGTCGTAATGATTGTTGAAAACCCT
The DNA here is from genome assembly GCA_016930275.1 of Chitinispirillaceae bacterium. GTDB lineage: Bacteria > Fibrobacterota > Chitinivibrionia > Chitinivibrionales > Chitinispirillaceae > JAFGNB01. Next base: position 38,030 of record JAFGHA010000111.1, on the reverse strand, counting down.
GAAATAATTGCGGACAATACCGCCCTGAGCGCCGGGAATACTTATACGTACCGGAGAGGTGTTGGCATCGTATGACTGATTGTCAAACAGGCTGAGCAGCGGAGCGACGTTGGCGATCATATACAGGCCGGAAAGTCGGGGGAAGTGCGCGTCGGGTCACCGTTGGGACGCAGTGAAAAGAGCGGATGAAGCTTGTTGATGTTCGGATAGGCGGGATTGCCGTTACCGGCGGGTTTGTACAGAAGATTGAGCAGGTCGAAACCGACTTTCGTACCGAGGCTGTGACAGAGGAGAAAAAAATCGTTCTTTTTGGGAGACGGCATAATGGTTTTCACCATGGTGGCGGCAATGGATTCGAGCACCTCGACCATGGTGTCTCATCCCCATAAATAACACCCGACATCAAGTGCATAGTCTCTGATAAAACTGTTGACTGTCAGCTTCGCATTCGGGCCGCGGCTTTCCCATCCCTCTTTAAGCCAATCGTTGATATGACCGAGAAAACTGCCTCCGTCAAGGAACACTCCCATGTTACGTTCGAGAATGTGGTCGTAACGGAGCTCGATAAAGGTAACCGGTTGCGGCAGATGCTGTGATTGCGCCGCATAGAAGGCGGATTTTTCGGAAATGAACGTTTGCACTTTTGCACTCCAGCCGGGAGGGCTGATACCGATACCGTGCAACAGAAAAAGATAGCGCATGCGGCACTCCATTTCCGGGGTGTTCGGGAAGGATGCAGAGCGAGCAGGATACCCGGTGTCAGGTGCTGTCCTGTTGCAGTGATAAAAATGTGTCACCGGAGCGGCGCTGTGCAACTGATAAGAGCGTTGCGGCGGGAAAGCCGATGCAGAAGAAAATACCAAGAATGACAAATGCGCATACGGTGGAGTGCCGGTCAATGAGATGGCCGAAAACCGGTCCGATAGTGAAGGTGAGGATACGGCCGATCATCGATCCTACGGAAAGGGTGGTCGCACGTATATCGGAGGTTGTCAACTGCTGCAGTTTTTCAAGCAGAATCGGGGTTGAAAACCCCCATATGGCGGCATGCAGCATGACGAGCGGCAATATGAAACCGATACTGTTCGAATAACCGATCAGAACAAGACATGCGCCAGGAACGATCAACAACACTCCGGTTGCTTTCCGTCCCAAAAGCGATTCCACTGCAGCGGCATGGCGGGCGGTGAATGCCGAGGCAAGTTGCATGACGGCAAAAATGAAACCATGCCAGAAAAGGGGCAGCCGAAACTGACGAAAGAGTATAAAAAAACCCCAGATGGCAGTCACTCCGGTACTGAAAAAGAGTCCCATCTGCAGCATCAACGACAGCATTCCCGGATTGGAGACTGATCTGCCGGCAGTCCTGAGGATATTGCGCAGAGGATTTCCCTGGGGGCGTTGTTCACGCGGTGGTTCACACAGGGAGATTCCGGTGATGAGCATAATTCCCGCTGAAACCAGGTTCACATAAAAAGGAAGTCGTAATGTTACGTAGGCTCCGAGTATTCCACCGGTAATCGAACTTACCGCGGTACCTGTTCTGCTCCAGAATTCAGCATGCCCCTCATACTTCCGGTACAGGTGTTCGTCACGGATGTTTTTCAGGTGATCATACAGCAAAGCAGAGTCGGTGCCGCTGCGTAATGCTCCGGCGGCACCGAGAATGGTTTCCGCGGCTATGAACCACCAGAAACCGTCCGAAACGGTATACAGCCCGATTCCGGTGATCATGAATGCAGCGGCGAGAATGAGCGTACGACGTCGGCCGATGACATCGGAGAGATATCCCGAGGGTATTTCGAACACCAACTGCGACAGAGAGAATGCGGCCTGAATGGTCAGTATCCGCGTGGCACTCATACCATGGGCTTTATAGAATGGAACGATTACCGGAACAATCGTCCAGAAATCGATCAGAAATTTATAAAGATACAGACGATACATGTATGATTATCCTTGTAATTATATAGGTATCCAGAATCCGGGAGTTAGAATACTTCCCGCCAAGCGGGATGAATTCTGACTCCTGGCAAGTTATTCATCCTTTATCCATGAGCAATCCTGATGAGGAACCGAGAATAACCAGGGCTCCGACTCCCGATTGTATGGACATTGGTTCATGGAAAAAAAGAACTCCTGCGATACAGTTGAATACTGGGGTCGTCATCACGAGTATCGATCCGGTGGACAACGTGAGATAGCGGTAGCTGTCGGTCAGCAACAACTGTCCGATGGTCGCGAGAATACCTATGGCGAGCAGGACCATAAGCGATCGTGGAGCCATTACCGTCACCGTGAAACTTGCGGGGATGAATACCATTAACGAACCCACAAGGCACTGGGCGAAAAAGATGGCTACCGTTGAATCAGTTGCCTGAAGTTTTTTAATCGAGACAACCGCCAGTCCTGCCAACATCGCACCGCAAACCGCAAGGAGGTCATACCGGTTGAGGTTGTGCATGAGACCGCCCGTTACCGAAGGGTTGTACATCAGGACAACGACTCCGGCGAGTGCACCGCCGAGTGCCGCGACTTTCCTGATGGAAAGTCGTTCACCCAGAAAAGCAACACCGAAACAGGTCGCGAAAGCCGGATAAAGGCTGGCGATGAATCCCGCCCGTACCAGACCGATTCGTGAGATGGAAAAAAAGAATATGGCGGTGGCGGTACCGCCGACGAGGCCACGAAGAAACAACCCGCGGTTGTTTACGAAATGCAATCTGGTCCGCCCACTCATCGCGACGATACTGATGATGCCGATGCCCATGAGGAATCTGAATAATGTGGTAATCCAGGTGCTGCATCCGGAAAGATGTCTGACCAGGCAGGCCATGATGCAGAAAGCCAGATTTGCGCAGAGCATCAATACGATACCCCGTGTTGTCGTGTTGGACATATAAACTCCATATAAAAGCAAAAACCCGCTGTCGGAAGATCCGGCAGCGGGTTATGATATCAAGGTTATGTCTGTTCTATCAGGTAATCCACCGCCGGAATTGACTGCTATTGTCGCGTCCGATAGTCTTAACGATCAGTAGCATAGTTACAACACGCCATGAGAATGGTTTGCGGGCAAAATGATTCATGTCGGTGAATTTCTCAGTCATAGTGTAAAGATAACTCTATTTTTCGATAGTTTCAATGCTTTTATGGAACCGGAATACACTTTTCAGTTCCCGGGAATTTATAGTAGGATACCCCGGGTACCGGAACGGTATATGGAAACCGGTCCGGTACCATGTGGCGGTTATTTTCCAGAGGAACCGTCAGCGGAAGTTTCTGCTGCTGCGGTCGTGAGCTGGCTGTTTAAAATGTAAGGAGTTACGAAAATAATAAGATCTTTTTTCTCCCTGTTTTTTTCGGAACGTTTGAAAAGATTGCCTAAGAGCGGAATGTCCTTGAGTACCGGAATTCCTGATTCCGCGGTGGTATATTCGTTGGAGGTAAGTCCGGCGATAACAACCGTTTCGCCATTGTTCACCACGACGTTGGTGGATGCACTCTGCTGATTGATGATCGGCGTTCCATCCGCCTGGCGGACATACGATTCCTTTTTGGGATTAAGTTCAAGCAGGATACGGCCTTCTCCGCTGATATGCGGTTTGACAATCAGTTCCGTACCCGCATTGATCATCTTCACAACGGTATTTCCGGCCTCGTCGAGATATTTGACCGGAATCTGCTGACCCATGAAAATCCGTGCTTCCTTGTTATCTACGGTAGTGATCTGCGGTTGTGCGACGATCTCTCCTTTATTGTCACCGTAAAGGTACTCAAGAGCGGCGGTGAAGTTCTGAGCATTCAGTATACCATAAGTGATTCGGTCGATCGCTCCGGTAACAAGCTCGCCGGCATTTGCAGGTTGCGGTAGATGTTGCGCTTCAACTGCATCGGCCGCATACCCCCAGTGTATTCCCATACGTTGCACCACGCCCGATGACACTTCGATAATTTTACAGGAAATGGAAATCTGGGCGGTTTCGATATCAAGCTGGGTGATCATCTGTCTGATTTGTCTGATATTTTCTTCAGTATCAAAAATTATCAGCGCATTGGTATGAGCAACGACGGTGACTTTACCTCGTGACGAAAGAAGGGACTGAATCGATTTTTCCATTTCGCCGGCAGAAGCATGTTTTATGCTGATTACTTCACGTTTGAGCGGACCGAGTTCCTGTGCCGCCTGTACGGTAGTGGCTGTTTTTGCGAGTTCGTCACTTGAGAGAACATAAATGTACGATCCTTCATTGGAAATGGAAAGATTGTTGATGCGGCAGACAATCTCTAGAATTTCACGCCATGTTTTTCGTGAAACCGATATGGAAACCGAACCTTTGATTCTTTCGTTGACGATAATGTCGACTCCGCTGAAGGCACTGAGTTGTTTACATACTGAACTGATCTTCGCATTGTTCACTTCGAAGTGGTCGATCAGTGCGGTCCTTCCCTGCAAATCGGCACTGAAGAGATCCGGGGCGACCATGCAGCAGACGATGAAAAGGAATAGACTCAACAACAGATGACGTTTCATTTTTTACTCACTTCCTGCTCGTCGGTGGCTTTTGAAAGCTGAAGAGTAAACGATCGGGAAATCCCGAACTCCGTGATCAGAAATACCACTTTATCCTGATAAATTTTAAGAACTTTTCCTTTTTCAACGGCGTCATGCTCACGGAGCGCGAACGGCTGGTTGTCATTGTGCGTGTCTTCACAGAGCGCGATACGATCCGCGTCATCGTATAAAATTCCGACCAGATGTAAATGTTCCGCAAAGGGGAGACCACTGGCCGAAACGGAGCTTGGAACGATCGGTTCAAAGGGATCTCTTCCAACGCCGGTGTATCTGATTCCTTTTTTCGCCTTGGAATTCACTTCGTCCCTGCTGTTGACCGAAGGTGAAGGCGAGGGTAGGGGACTGTCGCCGGAAACGGTCGTTGAAACCTGAGTAACCGAAGGCGTCGCCGGTGCCGAAGGGGTTGCAGATACCTCAGGTGAGCTGTTGTTGTTGATGGCGATGGTTGACGGGACGGCGATTGCCATATCGACAGATCGTACCAGTGAGGAAAAAATGAATCCGCGGGCTTCTTTCGAATGAATCTTGTACCATTTGTCGGAGGTGTTAACGACATGAACCGTATCACCCTCTTGCAGTTTCCCGGTGATGTTTCCTTTGAGAGAGGGGGTACCCCTGATATTTACTCTGTCTGCGATTACCACCATTGTGGCAGTAGTTTCTTCCGGGGCGATTACCACTTCCGGTGGCGGCGGAGCGGGGGTATCATCAGCGGGTACTGTTTCACGCTGCGGTGTATCTGCAGTTTGTTTCGGGCGTGCAGGAGTCTCTTTGATGGCGAATGTCTGGTTCGGAGAGAGCTGCTGCTGCGCATCGCGACGTGCCTTACTGCCGATTGTTTCGAGATCGATATTGTATGAAGGAACATCATAAAACTGGTAATTCCATACGAGACCATGACCCGAGGTCCACAAGGTGGCTTTCTGCTGTTTGCGCTGCATCAGGAAAAAGGAAAGAACCGTTCCTCTTGTGAATGCAACATTGAAATTTGATTCCGCAAGGGTCGTATCAATGGTAATTACAGTGTTAAGGAGCGGTGCACCAGCGACTCCCCGTTGGGTTATGGCGATTTTTCTGAAAACCGACCTGGCGGGAAGGGTGAGAAGGTTCGATCCTGTACCGTTGGATATGTTCTCGGCGGTAAAAACCACAGTGTTGCCTTTTTTCCGGATACTCGAAGTGACCTCTTTATCAAATTCAAAGGCCAGTTCACAAATTTGACCCCTTTGAAGCAATCTGATGTTACGCAACGTTCCTCCCACCAACGGTTTTTCTTCCCGGGGTTGCGCAGTTGCCGCAGTTGCGGATGGAACCGGGGCCTCTTCGGCGGTCTGTTTTGCAGGGGGAGCAGCGGTGGCTGCACTCCATTTATACTGGGATACCGCGTTTTCGCTGAGAAGGGCCATCCATTGATTCTTTTTCTGTACCGCTTTAACCGGCAGTGTAAGTGACTGTTTGAGAACAACTGAAATATCGGTGGTCCCGGAAGAAATTTCTCTCGCGGTAATGCTTCGTATCGGTGAAGCAGGGGGAAAATCGGAATAGGAAAATTCCGGAAGACCGTATACGCATCCGGAAAGAAGCATGCGGGCGGTCTTTCCGTTTCCGGAGAAGGTGGCTTTAAACGGACCGTCGGAAGTAATCGAAACCGCCACTCCCCGTTCGCCGGCAATGATACTGAGGTCACTGACCACTGGTAGTGCATCAGCGTGAAATACGACGCACAACACCACATATAACCATACCGGAAATAATCCGGGGCGTCCGGCAGGTGAAAAAATGTTACGAATAATTCGTTTCATACCGTTATTTTCTCGATGAGAATGTTGTCATTTGAAATGATGCCAGTACTGTTGATGCAAGATCGCTCCCCGAGATTTCTCTTGAAATGGAAATGGAGGGGTTGGTGGCGATATGCATTGACGACAGGTTGATGATCAGGGTGAAGTTGGCGAGAAATGCGTAAAAGTTAGCCAGATCGTGATATCGTCCTTCAACCATTATGGAATAACGGTTCTCGATATAATATTCCCGTTCGACATCGGGCATCGGATTGAATCGTGTGGTGGTGATACCGGATGCCCGGGCGACCGAAGTGATCTCACGTATGAGTTTCGGTACTTCCTTCTGATCGGGAAAAATGGATTTGAGAGAATCAAGCTTGTTCTGGGCCGCATTGAGTTCCATACGCAGCTGTGCGAGCTGGGGTTTGAGTGCCTGAATGATCCGGAGCGTGTCCTTCTTTGCCGTAAGTTCTTTTTCAAGTTTTGTTTTCTCGATTTTAAGCGGCGAGTAAACCTGGTTATACCAGTAATAACACCCGGCGATCACAATTATCAGCATGAGAAGAGGAACACGGAGCCTGGGATCCTTCAGATTGATTGATGGTTTTTTCATTGCCGTACCGCCCCGTTTGACTTAGAAGAATTACCGGAAAGGTAGGCATTCGGATTAATCGCACACGAAATGGAAAACTTGAAAATGCGTTCTTTGGGAGACGTCTGCTCGATTTCCGAAAGGTCGACGGACTGAATATAGTCACACTCTTTAAGGTTCGACATATAGTTGGCGACTTCCGGAAAGGAGTAGGTTCTTCCTTCAATGTGAATCACCGGCGGCGTGCTTGCTTCTTCTTTGAGGGTGACCAGCCAGGTGTAGTCGGGAAGGCGATTGGAAAACTCTTCCATGAGTCGGACCCATTTCTCCCTGTTGACGTTTATGAGTTCGAGGGCATGTATTTTCTGCAGGATCGTCTGCTTGTCATTGCGAAGCTGATTGATTTCGTTTTGAATCGGACGATTCTGTTCGATGTTCTGCCTGAGTGACTGAATTTCATTACGGGAAATCCGGTTGGTATTCTGAATGTTGAACGTGAGGAAGGACAGCACTCCGGCAATGGCGCAGGCAACGAGAATCGGGTAGGCGACCTCGCGTTTGATCTGGAATTTTTTATGGTGTACCCGGTATTCGGCGGGCAGCAGATTGATTTCGATCCGTTCAATCATTCGATTTCCACCTTCCGCAGGGCAAGGCCGACGGCAACCGTCAGCAATGCAGAAATGTTTTGCGGATCGATCGCTCCGAACAGGCCGGGATCATACTGGATAAATGCGAGAGGGTTTGAAAGTTGTACATTCGCCTCGTGACGTTTCCCGAGGAAATCGACAATATGCGGAATGTATGCACCTCCACCGGAGAGAATGATCCGGTCAATCGAATCACTTTTCTCGGAACTTTTAAAGTAGGAAAACGCAAGGTCGATTCCGGATGAAAGTTCTTCCGCGGCGTACTCAATGCTCTGCGAAAGTTTCGTCTGGTCGATGGAGGTGGTTGAGCGTCCCTTGAGAGCGAGCGTTGCATCATCCATGCTCAGACCAAGATTTCTCTGCAGCGTTTTATTGAAAAAATCACCGGCGGTAGAGATGTCGCGTGCACTATGGTAGATACCGTCCTTGATGAACGTGACATTGGTCAGATCATGGCCGATATTGATAAGCGCCGTAACCCCCGCAGGAGGCATTCCCGACGATTCAAGTGCGTAACAGTTATTAATAGCGAAGGCGTCGACGTCAACGATCACCGGTTTGAGACCGGCATCGTACAGAAGATCGATGTAATTCTGCATGACCTGATTTTTAGCTGCTACGAGCAATACCTCTATCTCATTGGTTTCGGTATTACGGTGAAGAATTTTATAATCGAGCGTGATGTCGTCGACATCGAACGGGCTGCGCTGTCCGGCTTCCCACAGGATCAGCTCTTCGGCGTTTTCTCCGGGATCGATTTTGAAGGTGAACTTATCGGAGATGATTCCATGACCGGACATGGAAAAGACTACTTCGACGATCGACGGGTCGCACTGATTGATGAGTGTGGTGAGAACCTCGATCAGAACATCTCTTTTTTTTATGTCACTACCTTCGATGGTGCCCGGCGGCAGTTCCTTGATTCCGGTTGCTTCGAGAAAATATCCGCCTTTGAGATGACGCAGCTTGACCAGCTTGATTGAATGGTTGCCTATGTCCAGAGCGGCAGTTGTCGATTGACCGCGGAGTTTTCCGAGTAAATTCATGCACGCTTTCCCTGTAAAGGAGACGCCCGATTACAGCGTAATTCATCACGCTTTTACCCTAAGGCAGGCAGAGTGATGTGGCTTGATACTTCTATAGTTGTAACAATGCGCCACAAATATGTCAATATAAAAATGGGAAGCTGGGAGTGATATCGCAGGCGTTCCGATGGAAAAATCGTTTTAAGCGTCCTGTCGGGGATGGCGGTCGTGTGACCGGGATCAACTGTGCAGCAGGTTTTTTAACGCATGCTTTTCCGAATCCATGAAGTGTCGGAGTCCGAGATCTCCAGTCGCAGAATACATTCACGTCGTTCTGTTGCCGAACCGAAATGACCAACGGAGGTTACCGTGCAGAAAAGCGTATCTTCCCGCGAATGATTTTTTACCGTCACCTGATACCAACCTTCATCATATTCGGTACGGGCGATGGCAGAAGGGGGGGTGGCCCCGGACGGTACCTCTTGCAGGGCCATCATCAATCCATACTCACTGATCGCGAGTGCTTTCCGGTGATTGGTCTGCTGATTCTGTCCAAGGGTATGCAGAAGCTGGTAAATGGCGAAACCGACGATGCATAAGGTGACAAGTACGATGAGCACTCGAAAACGGATACCGCCTGATTGTGCGCGTGTACGGGAATAAATGCTGGCGTTCATTTGCATGGGGGGATTTTTCCGTTGTTGAATGTGATATCGAACGATCAGCGCATCTGATTGATCTGACGCTGTTTCTCAAAAATATATTTAATGATACGATCCCGATGTTGTGGCGCAATGTCGATAAATTGAATATGATGACGGTACCAGGTGGTCGTTTTTCCTTCCTGGAGATTGACACGAAGAATTCTGCCCGGTATTGCCGAGAATTTACCGGTGCTGAGAGAGAAGTGCATAAGGATGTCGTCTCCCGGGACGAACGGTTTTTCGTAAATAAAGCTCAAACCACCGCCACTGATATCGCAGAGTTTCGCATCGACATGCTGCGGAAACGCTTCGGTGACCCCTGTTTTCTGAGCCGGTACCGGTCTAACACGAATCGGTAAGTTCAATTCGATCCGGGCGTACTGTCGCATCTGATTACGGCGGAAATCAAGCGTATGAAGGCAGTCGATTGTCGCGTCGTCGGCTCCAGCTATTTCAACCTGGACACCGTAAACACCGTCACCCTGTCGGGCGAATGCAAGTTTGATTTCCTGTCCTGCCAGAATCTGGAACGGCCCATCCTTCTCGGTGTCGTATTCGATGCGGAAACCGGTTTCTTTGTTCGAGATCACCACGGCTCGTTGGATGAGCGGAGCGGTATTCTTGAGGGTGAAAACGGTTACCACTTGTCCTATTTCCAGATTACGGGTGGAGAGCAGTGGATGTTCAAGCGGCAGGTAACTGTATCCGAGTTTTTTTCGGATGGTGGCAATGGTTTTTTCATCATCGGCAAGACTTTCCGGGTCGCTGGTACCGAGAAGCAGCAGACGGATTTCGGCATCGACGCACCGTTCGAACAGAGCGGCCGACTGGAATATTGTATGCGGAAAGGTAATTACCTCGTGGGTGAGGAGCTGCTGGAGTTTTCTAACCTCGGAAGGATAGAGATCCGATTTTGTACAAAGCTCGTTGAAAAGCCGGTTGCTGACATCCGACTGGTCTTTCTTCATATTATGCCGCATACGTAAATACAGCACGGCCATGATCGTCAACAATGAAACAAGAACGAGACCGACGGCGATAATGATTCGTGTTGGAGCGCCTTCCCATCCGATCTGTTCGATCAGACTTTCTGCCTGCACTCCGACGACACTTGCCGCGATGCACCAGTTAAGGAACACGGGACGTGTTTTGACACTGCAGATTTTCCGTTGTATCCGCAAAGGCAGATTTGTTGATTTTTTTTTCATATCTGCTGAAAGTTAACTGTTTTCCTCGGAGAAACTTCAGGTGTCTCCAAAGAATTACCGGAAATCGAACCGGTTATCGGATGGTTATTCAGTGACTTTCCAAAAACTTCGCCGGTCTGCTTCCGCAGACCGGAACGACAAACCGTCTGCATCGTCATAGTATCGTAACTATACCTGTTACCATCTCCGCGTATTCCGCATGTCTTTCCGTTTGGCGGATACTCCGCCAATAGAAAAGGTTTCCGGACAGAACCCATTTATCTACAAGCGTATAATCGAAGCACCGTATTGTCGATATCTTTTTATGCATTTGGAGGGTTTAAAGAACTGTAGTTTAGCACTTTTTCGCACGCGAAAAGTAAAAGTGCTCAAAATCGTCGAATTTCGGCAATTTTTACGGAAAAGCATTTACATTATACAACCAGTGTAAGTCATTGATTTATAACATTGTCTTTCAAAAAGTGCTAAAGTACAATTTAAAGAATAGTATTGCATTGAAATAGCTTGAAGAGTATCATATAGTTACATTGTTTACACCGGAAATGATATTCCGGCATCAGAATATTGAAAGCAACACTATGCAAAAAATACTGGTCGAAAATGTTGAGGATAATATGGTTCTTGGAAGGGACGTGTGTGGCGCGGGCGGTAATGTGCTTCTCACCAAGGGAACCGTTCTTTCGAATGCGCTCGGCAGACGTCTGCAGAATTGGGGAATTCAATCGGTATATGTAGAGGGCGAGGAAGAGAAACTTCCCGAAGAAAACACGATATCGATATCTCCCGAAGCACTGGACGGGCATCTGACTGCAAAATTCGGAAAAACACTCAATAACCCGAAGATGAAAAAAATTTTCGATGCGGTTTTTCAGTACCGCCTTCATAAACTAGGAAAATAGGAAATATCATGCCGCTGGCCATTCTGGAAAAAATTGAAAACATATCATCGATTCCAACACTGCCCACGGTGATTGAACGGTTGACCCGGCTTCTGCAGAATCCGAAAACTTCGGCGGAGGAGGTGGGGAAAGCGATTACCACCGATCAGGCTCTTGCATCAAAAGTACTTAAGCTTGTCAATTCTGCGTTCTACGGTTTTCCCGGCAGAATCAGTACGATAACTCATGCGATAGTCATTCTTGGTTTCTCTACGGTGAAAAACGTCGTGCTGACGGCATCGATATTCGATGCTTTCCGCAACAAGGGGGAGGGAACCTCCGCATTCAACCTCGAGGATTTCTGGCTGCACTCGATCGCGTGCGGAGCGGCGTCGCTTTCAATCGCCAAACAGCTCGGCTCGAATGAAAAGGAAGAGTGCTTTATCGCCGGGTTGATTCATGATATCGGTAAAATAATACTTTGTCAATATATGCCCCAGGAGTTCAACTTTGCCGTGGACCAGAGCAGAAAAAACTCGCAGCTGTTTTACGAGACGGAAAAGAAACTGTTCGATTCCACGCACGAGGAGGTCGGCGGATATCTTACCGAACGATGGAATCTGCCGATGGATCTGCAGAACGCGGTCAAGTTACATCATAATCCGCAACCGTCGCATGATCATTACATGATTACCGCGATCGTACATTGCGCGGATATCTTCGTGAGGGCCCTTGATTACGGCAACAGCGGCGATGACCTCATCCCAATGATTTCCGACCAGGTATGGAAAAATCTTGGACTTGACAATGTCGACCTTGTCTCACTTATCGAGAATATTCATGATGAAATCGAGAAGGCTTCGGTGTTCATTCAGCTGACCTGATTCGCCCTGCCTGCAAACAGTCTCTCCGGCGTTCCGGCCGGTGATGACTCAAAATTTTCCATTTCGTTATTTACGCACTTTTACTGTTAATACGCAGATGCAGGGTTTCCGGCGATCTGACGTATCGCTGTTCGATAGTGTTTCAACTTCTTCAGGTGCCCGGATCAGCGATAGTCGATGCGGGAAGAAGAAATGGGTGTTATTCCTCTCCGGTACTATCGGACAGATCATCCGGTGGTATGATCCTGCTTTTCAGATAGGTTCTGCGCAGTTCCTCCCGCTCCCGCTGTTTCTCCCGGAATGAGGGCGGCATATGAAGGTTGCGGATGATGATGTAAAGCACCAGCAGAATGAATACTCCCGCGGCAAGAAAGATCAGCGATGGATCAGGTACCATTGTCGGCTACTCCGGTGATCGAATTTTTCGGCGGAAGTCTGAGGCTTTGAAACGGATACTGTTTGAGGACGCCGGACTCCCATGTCGTAATTATTCTATTTCCCGGGCGGCTGAGAATGCAACCATTGTGTTCTTCCAGGAGTGCGAAAAAGGCTTCACCGATATCAGAAGCCATCCGGGAGAGTTCCGGCAGTGACCGGTTACGGTGTGTCCGGATGTCCAGATCAACCTGGCCGATTGATGCAATTCCATGGGCAAAGTAGTAGGCAAGGATAAGGGCGGTCTCAACACCGTACCCGGAATAGAACACTTTCGCGGCGAGTGATTCACGGCGTACGGCATATTCTCCGGCGAGCGGCTGAATGAGTTGGGCGAGGTCGGGAAGAAACTGGTTAAGCAGAGGCCGGAGAAACAGTTCGGTGACTCTGCCGCCGTTGTCGTCAATGGTGGTGTCACCATTTGACAGCGGACGCCGGTAGCATGCCTTGACCAGTTCAAGCGTCCGGTGGCGGAGCAGTGCCCCGACGGGACCTACGATAAACCGTTCATCAAAATTGAGGATATCAGTATCAATGAAAGCGATGATTGATCCCGTGACGATGAACTGGGATTTCCACAAGGCGGTACCCTTCCCCGGAGCGGAAACTGAAGGGATGATTCTACCCGTTTCAACAACCCGTGCACCGGCTTCGAGGGCATGGCGGATGGTGTCATCTTCCGATCCGCCGTCGATGACAATGATCTCGTCAATCAATTCCGAAGCGTCCATGAATGATTTTATCGCTGCAACGATCGATCCGATTGTCCGCGCTTCGTTGAGGGTCGGGAGCACCACACTGATTGTTTCGCGGTATCGGCGTTTGAATGCAGTACATGCTTCGACGGGCATGAAATCGGTATAATGACAGGTGGTGATCATTATGGCGTTTCCGCAGTTGATTGAGATGAGCGGGCGGAATGCGTTTTATCGTTGTGTCTGACCGTGCGTGAAAATGACTGATCTTTCCATACGAATTTACCGAATATACCCAGTAAAACTGCTGTAATGACAACAGGCAGTTGAATGATTGATGCGAATGGCAGAAGCGGCAGCAATTCGGTATGACCAAACCGGTGGAGTCCCGGAACCATAAGCAGGGATTCTCCGGAGTATTTGACAAGAAATAACCCGCCGGTAATAAGCAGCAGGCGGGGATCGGCCCATGACATCGCTGCAGATAGAATGATAATCAGGTAAAAGAAAAATACCCCTGAGAGCAGCAGTACCTGCAGGGGGCTGTAGTGGACGGTTTTCGATCCCCACCGGGCCCGCTGCTGGAGCAGCGCTCCGGGAGTCATGGTGGGCTGTGTGGCAACCGCACCGTTCGGGTCGGTCATATAAACAATTTTCCATTTTCCGAGCTTCCATATTTTCTGCAGGAGCAGATCGTCGTCACCGGAAACGATATGACCGATCGATTCGGTAACTCCACCGGCTTCGATAAAGGCCTCGCGCCTGAACGCGAAATTATTCGCGTTGGAGTTGATCGGCAGGTCGGCACCGATCGCCGCGGCGGCGACAACACCGTGAGAGAGAAAATCAAGGGCCTGCAGACGGAAAAAAAGCCGGTTCATTCCTTCCACCTGCCGGTAGGCGGTGATTCCCTGGACGAGGCCGACTCCGGCAGAGAAATGACGGCCTATGGTTTCGAGCCATGCGGGAGGAACAATGCAATCCGCATCGGTAAAAACAATGATATCATACCTGGCCGCGGCGACTCCCTGCGCGACGGCATATTTTTTAGGTGAGAGTCCGGCCGGCGTTTCTGTAATATGGAGCTGTTGCAGGTGGGGATACCGGCGGCAGTAATCGTCGATGATTTTTCCGGTATCGTCGGTGGACCGGTCATTGACAATAATGACCTCGAACCGGTCCGGCCCGATCGTTTGTACGGTCAGTGCTTCAAGACAGGCAGCGATATTCACCGCTTCATTCCGTGCGGCGATGATAACCGAGTAGTGTAAATCGTTGTAAGCACCGGCAGGCGGCAGACGGCGCAATCCACTGGAGAGGAAAAGAACTGCGCCACAATACCAGAGCGCGGTGAGTATCGCCGGAATGAGGATTATCCCGATCAGAAGCGTCATGACCAGGTGTAACTGCTGGCGATGGGAAATCTGCGGCCCGAGCCGAACGCTTTCGGTGTGACCTTGAGTCCGGTGGGGGCCTGTCGTCGTTTGTACTCATTGCGTGCGATTGCCTGTGCCACCCAGGTCACGGTGTCCGGATCGTATCCTTCGGCGATAATTTCGTCAAGCGAGCGACCCCGTTCAACAAGGCGCTCGAGTATCGCGTCGAGTACCGGATAGGGAGGGAGGGAATCCTGGTCCTTCTGATCCGGTCGCAGTTCGGCGGATGGAGCTTTGGTAATCGTGGCTTCGGGTATCACCTCCCCGTTACGGTTGATGTATGCGGCAAGCTGGTAGACCATCATTTTGGGGAGATCGGAGATGACGCTCATTCCTCCGTTCATATCCCCATAGAGCGTGCTGTATCCTACTGCCAGTTCGCTTTTATTTCCTGTTGAGAGCAGCAGCATATTGAATTTATTGGACAGTCCCATAAGAATCGTTCCTCTGATCCGTGCCTGAAGATTCTCTTCTGCCAGTGACGGAGGCATTCCTGAAAAAAACGGTTCAAGCGTTTCGAGCAGTGCCGTGAACGATGATTCTATTGGAATAGTCGAGAACCGGATGCCGAGATGCCGGGTGAGTTGTTCGGAGTCGCCTATGCTGCCGTCGGATGAGTATCGTGACGGCATGGTCACTCCCCAGACGTTTTCCTTTCCTACCGCCCGGGCGGCAATCGCTGCGGTGACGGCGCTGTCGATACCGCCGGAGAGGCCGAGCAGCACGTTCGAGAACCCGCATTTCCGGACGTAGTCCCGCACGCCGAGCACCAGAGCATCGTGCACCGAACCGATTCCGTCACGCTCAGGTGCGGGTTGCGTTTTCCCGTGTACCGACAGATCGGTGATGAATACCGATTCTTCGAATGCCGGGAGAATATGCTGCAGCGATCCGTCCCGACCGCATACCATGCTGTTACCGTCGAAAATCAGATCGTCGTTTCCCCCGATCTGATTAACAAAAACAAGCGGAAGCCCATGTTTGCGGGCATGGTTGCGCATGACCGTATACCGGAGCTGCTCTTTCCCCATATGAAAGGGAGAGGCGCTGATATTGATAAGCAGGGTTGCACCTGCAGCCGCGAGTTCCGATACCGGTTCCCGTTCATAAAGACGGCTTTGCCAGTGGTCGGGATCGTTCCATGCATCTTCGCAGATCGAAATGCCTAGTATTTCCCCCTTGAACCTGACGGCCGCTACCGCTGCGGACGGCTCGAAATAGCGTGTTTCATCGAAGACATCATACGTAGGAAGTAGTGTTTTCTGTTGCTGCAGCAGTATGTTGCCGTTGCTGAGCAGAACCGCCGCATTGACCAGTGGTTTTCCGTGCGAGCGGTTACTGGGTAGAACGGTACCGAACAGGAAGCCTGTCTCCGGTACTAAACGCGAATACTCCACCAGTTTTAACAGTGCCGTTTCGCTCTGGCGATTGAACCACTGTTTTTCAAGGAGATCCCGCGGTGGATATCCCTGCAGAAACAGCTCCGGAAAAATGAAAAGATCACAATGCTCCGTCCGATGTTCCTCAATGGTCGTGATTAGACGCGAAGTATTTCCTTCAATATCTCCGACGAGAGGATTAAGCTGGCAAAGGGCTATTTTCATGTAAGGCTGCTCAATGGGGTGAAATGATTGAACTCCTCATTGCACGTTCTACCGGATCTACCATACGGGTATGCATCTGCGGTTGATTTCCATGTGCAGTCGGAGTGGTTGTCGCGTATCGGCGGGTAAAAAATACCCCTTTCCCGCCGATACGGGCAAGTTGCGATGGTGTTCATCAGATTAATCGGTAGTCAGTTTGTTACCGGCGGCTTCCCAGCCGCGGATACCGGAGCGCAGATTGTGAAGTTTTTTGAAACCGTTTCTGATTAGAATCTGCGATGCAACAGTACTGCGGTTACCGCTGCGACAGTAGACAAGGACATCCTTTTCTTTATAATTATTCAATTCCGAAAGTCGTGCATCAAGCTGCTGGAGCGGAATGAGCCTGGCACCTTTTATATGGCCGCTGTAATATTCATTTGGCGTGCGTACATCGAGAATGAGAGGCTTTTTTTCAGCGATCAGTTGTTGTGCCTCCTTTGCAGTAAGTTCCATAAACTGTGCTTTGCCTGAGGATTTGTACTGCATGACCACCACGCTTCCGTATTGGGAGCCGTTACCTGAGGGGCATTTGCCGTTGCAGAACACGGGGAATACTCCGGTTTCTTTCGCCTTGAAGGTGACCTCGAGACGTTTGCCGACCTCGCCGTTCCGGTTGATATCGAAGGCGGGAATCGCGATGGCGTAAGGGAAGTCAATTTTATCGATCACCAGCGATACGGTCTCACCGCGGTAGACATAAATATTTCCGGGATTGCTGCCGGCGGTCAGACGGATGATTCGCACACCTTGTACCAGTTCTCCGTCGGGAGTAATGTCGGGAACGGACTCTTCGGCAGCAAAACGGTCAATGGTACGCAGGTAGGTATCTTTTGTCTGCACACCGGTAAGAGCATAGACTCCCTGTTGCTTTTTAACGAATACGACGAACGGAATTCCAGTCACACCGAAGGCTCCCGCAATCTTCGGGTTTTTGTCAATATTGATTTTATAAACGGTTACATTGTCTTTTTTTTTCTCCGCGATTTTTTCGAGCATCGGAGAGAGAATTTTACACGGCATGCACCAGTCGGCATAGAGATCGAACATGAGCAGACGGTCGCCTGCATTACTGATGATCGTATTGAGGGTATCAATGTTGTCGATGGTAAGAACCGCGACAGGTTTGACGGATGAAGACTTCTCCCGTTTTTTTTCAGCGGATGAAGATATCGGCATTAGAAGCAGTGCCATGATCAGGAACGCCGTCATTTTCAATACTGGAATGAGTCGCGGCATTATCGCCTCCTTTTATGAATATGAAAGGTGTATTGATATGGAGTCAGGAATTTACTGTCTGCCGGTATACACAGGTGCAGTACCTACCCGTAGCAGGAAAATACGAAATGTTCATCAACTGAAGCGATGGGTGCATTTTAAAATATAAAAGTGGAAGATTCTGCCTGAATTCAGGAATACATTTGATTCGGAATTCATGACGGTATCCTGACGCCTGGTTTCCGGATATTTTCCCGAGTTATCACTTGTAGCGAGGATATTTCGGGGGAACGATTGTGTTTCCCTGTTTCCGGTTGCTATTTTGATCTGACGGGGAGACAATTGCTGCTGCAGAATGAGGATATCAAGGACCGGTCACCCTTCATGCAGCTCAATGCTACCATAAACGCTCCGATTGGATTACTTTCCCTTTTGCCCCGAATTCAACCAGTACCAGGAATATATCATGAAAGACTCATTGCTGCATCCCGACCGTTTTTTCGATCCCGATCCGCAAGTCAGGGGGTGCGCGAGGGATGTTTACCGGCATATCAAAGATCTTCCGATTGTCTGTCCGCATGGTCATGTCGATCCACGACTGCTCGCATTCAACAAGCCCTTTCCCGATCCGGCGGAACTGTTTATCATTCCCGATCATTATCTGTTCCGCATGCTCTATTCACAGGGTACTCCACTTGAAGAACTCGGTATTCCCACCTCTGATGGTTCAGTGGTGGAACGTGATCACCGGAAGATCTGGCAGCGGTTTGCCGATAATTTTTATCTGTTCAAGGGTACTCCCACCAGTATGTGGCTTCAGTACGAATTCACCGAAGTATTCGGCATCACCGAAAAACTCACCCGGGGGAATGCTTCGCACCTGTATGATATACTGCAGGAGAAAATCGATTCGCCGGAATTTCTACCGCGTGCATTGTACGAGCGGTTCAACATCGAAGTACTTTCCACCACCGATGGCCCTTCCGATACACTGGAATTTCACCGGGAAATCAGGGAAAGCGGATGGAAGGGCAGGGTGCTACCCTGTTTCAGACCCGATGTTCTGTTCAAAGTCGCCTCGACGCAGTGGCAGGGGACGATTGATTCTCTGCAACAGGTGTCGGGAATATCCGTGATCGATTACAAATCATTTATCGCTGCCATCGAGAACCGCCGGGAATTTTTCAAAGAGATGGGAGCGGTATCAACCGACCATGGAGTCGAAATTCCCTGGACGCATGAAATGACTGCAACCGAAGCTGATAGTCTTTTCCGGCGGGCACTCAGCGGTACTGCAACCGCAGAGGATGAAGCACTGTTTACCGCCCATATGCTCATGGAGATGGCCCGTATGAGTATCGACGATGGACTCACCATGCAGTTGCATCCGGGGTCGTATCGAAATCACAACAGTGCGGTGTTCGACCGGTTCGGTGCCGACAAGGGATGTGATATTCCGGTTCGTACCGAATTCACCCGTAATCTGCACGCATTACTCAACAAGTACGGCAATGATTCCCGCCTGACACTGATTGTTTTCACTCTTGACGAAAACACCTATTCCGGGGAGCTGGCGCCGCTCGCGGGGGTGTACCCGGCAATGAAACTCGGGCCGGCGTGGTGGTTTCACGACAGCCTCGAAGGGATGATCAGATACCGTGAACGGGTGACCGAAACCGCCGGATTCTACAATACTGTCGGTTTCAATGACGATACCCGGGCATTCGCCTCGATACCCGCCCGTCATGATCTCTGTAGGCGGGTCGACGCCAATTTTCTGGCGCGACAGGTCTGCCGTCATACTATTACCATGGATGATGCGATGAGTATCGCCCGTGCACTGACCTACGATCTTGTGAAGAAAGCCTATAACGTATGAAACAGGTCGGAACAACGTTACTCTTCTGCTGTCTGACGGTTCTCGCCGTCACCCTGTTGTGCGGCTGCGGATCAAAAAGCAAGGTGCGTGTCCTGAAACTCGCCCATGCGCTTGACGTCACACATCCGGTACATCGTGGAATGGTCTACATGGCTGAGCGGCTTGCGGAGTATTCTTCAGGTTCGATGAGAATCGACATTTATCCGGGAGGGCAGCTCGGAGCGGAACGGGAATTAATCGAGCTGCTTCAGATCGGCAGTCTCGCGATGACGAAGGTGTCAACCGCACCGCTTGAAGCATTCGTTCCCGATATGAAAATTTTCGGTATTCCCTTCGTGTTCCGCAATGACGAGCAGCGCTGGAAGGTGCTTGACGGACCGATCGGAAAACGGCTGCTGCTGGCCGGTGAACCATTCTTTCTGCGCGGTATGTGTTATTACGATGCGGGGTCGAGGAGCTTTTACACAAAAGATAAAGCGGTACAGACGCCCGCGGATCTCAACGGACTCAAGATTCGTGTCATGAAAAGCATTACCGCCGTGGCGATGGTGAAAGCACTCGGCGGCTCGCCCACGCCAATTCCCTGGGGTGAGCTGTATACGTCGCTTCAGCAGGGTGTGGTTGACGGTGCGGAGAACAACCCGCCGAGTTTTTATCTGTCCCGCCACTACGAGGTGTGCAAACATTTCAGTATCGATGAACATGCTTCGATTCCCGATATCCTGCTGATGAGCACGGTGGTATGGAAGAGCCTCTCGCCGCAGGAGCAGCAGTGGCTGCAGCGGGCCGTTGACGCCTCGGTAGTGTATCAGAGGAAGCTCTGGAAAGAAGCGACCCAAGAGGCGCTCGAAGCGGTGAAGGCAGCGGGAGTTGAAGTGACGTATCCCGATAAACAGCCGTTTATTGATGCGGTTCGGCAGATGCACGATTCGTATAAGGGAACATCGCTGTACACCCTGATGCAGGAAATCAATGCCATTGAGTAAAGGTCCAACGATTACAACGGTTAGTTGACGGAGAGAAGTATGCGAAAGTTCACTGAAGGAGTAACGAAGATATTGTCATTTGTCCTTATTGTGCTGATGGCCCTTATCGTGATCGACGTCACCTGGCAGGTATTCACCCGCTTCGTACTCAGAACGCCGAGTGGTTTTACCGAGGAACTGGCGGGTTTTCTGCTGATATGGATCGGTCTGCTGGGGGCCAGTTATACCTACTGTAAAAAGGCGCATCTCGGTATCGATACGGTCGTGGCAAAATTTTCCGGCAGGCGGAAAGTCGCGGCCGAGGTCGGGGTCGCAGCGATGGTGTTTTTTTTCGCACTATTCATCATGGTAATCGGCGGAGCCCGTCTGCTTACTATTACTTTCACGCTCAGACAGATTTCACCGGCGATGAAAATACCCATGGGATACATCTATTCGGTGCTGCCGATCAGCGGATTGCTTTTCATGTATTACTCGGTAGCGGCGATGTTCGAAACGGTGACACAGGCGCAATCGTCTGAAATGGTCGATGGGTGACATCAGACGGAACGGTTTTTGTTACGAGTATGAGTAATTAAAGGTATCTAAATTTTTATTCCGCTCATCCTGAGCCTGTCGAAGAATTACGCGGACCTTAAAATGAGGCAATGGTTCGACAGGCTCACCATGAGCGTACTTTTAACATTACCTCAGAACGCCTGATTAATTACGAGTATGACTTGATATTATTCAGAGAAAGTACGGTACTATGGAACTGTCGGTAATTGTTTTGGTGATCAGTTTTACGGCGCTGGTCGTCATGAATGTTCCCATTGCTATAAGCATAGCAGGCGCGACGTTGCTCACGATGCTGTTCACGATCGCTCCCGTTCCGGCAATCACGACGGTGGCGCAGCAGATGGCCACCGGTATCAACAGTTTCGCACTGCTGGCGATCCCGTTTTTTATACTTTCCGGTCTTCTTATGGGGCGCGGCGGCATCGCCCGCAGGCTCATTGAATTCGCCAAGGTGCTCGTCGGCATGTTTCCGGGCGGGCTGGCGTATGTCAATGTTCTCGCCTGCATGTTCTTCGGAGCGATTTCGGGGTCCTCGGTGGCGGCAACGTCGGCGGTGGGCGGTTTTCTGCTGCCGGTGATGGAAAAGGAAGGGTACGACAAGAACTTCAACGCGGCGCTTACCGTTACTGCTTCGACCACCGGCCTGCTCATTCCGCCGAGCAACATTCTCATTGTCTACTCACTGGCAAGCGGCGGGGTGTCGATCGCGGCGCTGTTTATCGCGGGATATCTTCCCGGTATTCTTACGGGGGTGAGTCTGATGGCGGTTGCGGCTGTTTTTTCCATAATTAACAAGTATCCCGTCGGAACGCGTCCGCGGTTGTCGGAGATTATCAGGAAAACATTCGATGCACTGCCGAGTCTTTTCCTTGTGGTGGTCGTTATCGGTGGAATCATTGCCGGTATTTTTACTGCCACCGAAGCGAGTGCTATCGCAGTTATTTACGCGCTTGTGCTCTCGGTGGTTATCTACCGGGAGGTGAAAATCAGCGAGTTACCGGACATTCTGCTCAAGGCGGTAGAGATCACCGCGATGGTGATGCTTCTGATCGGCGCTTCGAGAGGGATGTCGTGGATGCTTTCCTACGAGAATATCCCGCAGGGGATCAGCAGCACGCTCATCGGTCTGACAAATAACAGGATCATCATTCTCCTGATCATCAATCTGATACTGCTGATTGTCGGTACTTTCATGGATATGACGCCGGCTGTACTTATTTTCACCCCGATTTTTCTTCCGGTGGTAACGCAACTGGGGATACATCCCATTCATTTCGGTATCATGATGGTACTCAATCTATGTATCGGCCTCTGTACGCCACCGGTGGGTTCCGTGCTTTTTGTCGGATGCGGAATCGCCAATACGACCATCGCGAAACTTATCAGACCGCTCCTGCCATTGTATGTTGCTATGATTGCAGCGCTGCTTCTGGTAACCTATGTACCGGCGATCAGTCTGGCGTTGCCGGAGCTATTCGGATATCTGAAATAACGATTTTGTAACTATGCAGGTACTTTCGAACAATGTTTACGGGGTCGTTCATATTGAGTTTGTCGAAATATGAGCGTTTTATCTCTCCGCCCACCCTTCGACAGCTGAGGATGAGTGGATTCGCTGTTCAGGGTACCTGAACAGTTACACGATTTTTTAATATAGCTCGGAAGTAAAATACAAAACGAACCGGTCCGTGAGGTCCGGTTCGTTTTTTCAGGTGCTTAGCGGAAAGCGTCTGTTATATAAAGGGGGTTTCGGTGTTTCTCATATGTTTTTTTCTACGGAGCATCAGGACGGTTGCTGCGAGACCAGCGGCAAGCAGCGGCAACTGACCGGGTTCCGGTACCGACGACGTTGTTCTCTCGGCTACGTATCCACTGATATTCGGAAGATATCCTTCATCGTTCCAGAGCCACTTTGACTTTCTCCACGATGACGAGACTGCGATGTACTGTTCGGAAGCACAGCCATGGGCATCATTCGGTTCGCCGGGTGCCCAGTTTTTATAGTTATAGCTCTCTCCGGTGACCCATGCCCAGTCATTCTCAGGGTCGATCTGACGGCCGGACTGGCAACCGCCGAGCCAGAATTCACCCGCGCGTTTTTCAAGGCCGGCGATCAGGGCCTCCTGCTCTTCCGGACTGGTAATGGTGGCCAGGTGCCAGCCTTCAGTCAACTGACGGTTTGCCGCTTCCCACGATTGACGGGAAAAACTGAATGCCTGAAATTCATGAAGGATCCCCTCGGGACCGTTCCATTCCCAACTGGAAAGAAGTACGGGATCGGCGAATGCCGCCGCGAAACTGAACAACAGAATGATGAGTGGTGATGATGGGACTTTTCCGGACATTGTTACTCCTTTTCAGGCGTGTTGATGTGATGATGATTTCTTTCGTAAATTTCTATAAGTAAAATTAAAAAGAAAAAGGCATTTTGTCTGTGACGTGCGTCACAAATGTCAAAAAAAGCGGAAAATTGTCGCAGGGGTTTAAAATTTTAGTCCCTACAACAATTTTAGTCCCTACCTTTTGATAAATTTTCAGCCATAACATTTTTTTAGGTGACACATTCACCCTGATCACGTGTTTAATAAACGGAACATGGACAGCAAACAGATTGAACAATGGTATAAAAGGTATGGCCCGATGGTATTCCGTCGGTGCAGACAACTGCTTTGTGATGAAGTCTCGGCGAAAGATGCCGTTCAGGAGGTATTTGTGCAGGTAGTCAGAAACGGTGAGCGTATCCGGGTGGAATTCCCCTCGAGTTTTCTTTACCAGATCGCCACCAATGTGTCACTCAATACTATTCGAAGTCGGAAACAGCGTCGCGAGGTGGATCGGGGTGATACGCTCCTGGCAATGATCGCGGATGAAGAGGATAGTACCGAAGCCGTTTCCGCCCGGATGCTTCTGGATAAAATCTTCGCACGGGAACACGTCTCAACCAGAGTGATGGCAACGTATCATTTTGTTGACGGTATGACGCTTGAAGAGACGGCGCGGGAGCTGAACATGTCGGTTTCGGGGGTGAGAAAACGGTTGCGGCAACTCAAGGAACGGTTTTCGGCGATCACCAGTCCGGTCGGCAAGGAACGGGGGTTCCAATGAAGAATACAATGATGACGATTACGCCGCTCATTCTGGAGCGATATCTGTGCGGTGAAGTAACCGGTCTGGAAAAGGCCTATATCGATTCGGTTCGTAAAACCGATCCGGAGATTCAGCGTACGATTGATGCGTTACATGCGTCGTCAGAGAAAATTCTGACTGAGTATCCACCCGAAGAAATAGTCAGAGAAATTGAACGCAAGGCGCATATTCAGGAAACTCGGGAGACGGTTCGTTCGGATGTCCGACGAATGAGTGCGGGGGTATTTCCCCGGTTTCGTCTTGCAGGAATGGTAGTCGCACTGATCGTGATTCTGCCGTTTTCACTTTACTATTATACGGTGAAAAAACCGGCGGGAGAAACGATTCGCAGCAAAGGGCTGCAACCGACGATATCCATCTACCGTAAGAGCAGTGACGGCTATGAAAAACTGGAACATATGTCGATTGTCCATTCCGGGCAGCTGATTCAGATCGGGTACGTTTCCGCAGGGAAAAAATACGGGTGTATCGTCTCGGTTGACGGTAACGGCACAGTCACGGTACATTATCCCGAGGATACTTCGCCGGAGGCACGGCTGGGCTTGCTCAAGGAAGACGGTGAGCATCTTCTCGCCGAATCATTTGAACTTGACGATGCTCCGGAGTTCGAACGTTTTTTTTACATAACATCCAATCGACCGATCGTATCGGAAAAAGTCGTGGAGCAGTGCTTGCGACAGTTTGATCCGGTACGTTTCGGAAAAGAAAAAACCCCCGTCCTGCAATTACCTAAAACATATCAGCAGCAATCAATTCTGTTAACGAAGGATACAACGCGATGAATACGACACGATGCCTGGTTACCGTAATGATGGTCTGTTTGGCGGCCAGTTTTAAGATACTAGCCGGTCCGGTGTCATTAACCCGTTATGCGCTGGTGGTCGGGTCGAATACCGGTGATGCAGAGCGCCGGGAACTTAAATATGCCGTCAGCGATGCTGAGTCATTCGCGCGGGTGCTCATGGAGCTCGGCGGTGTGCGGCAGGACCGGTGCATGGTGATGAAAAATCCCGACAAACGCGGGTTTTTACGGGGGCTGGGTCGTCTGAAGACTGCAATACATAATGAAAAAGCGCTTCAGGGACGAAAAGAAGTGGTGATTTATTATTCCGGGCATGCCGATGAACGCGGAATTCTGTTGGGGCGTGAGGGTTTCGCGTACAAGGAGATCCGCGATACACTGCATCAGATGGGGGTGGATGTCCGGATTGCGGTCCTCGACGCCTGCGCATCGGGAAGCTTCACCCGTGAAAAGGGGGGAACGCACCGCCCGCCGTTTCTTTACGATATGTCAACGGTGACGGAAGGATACGCGTTTCTGACTTCAAGCAGCGCCGATGAGGTGTCGCAGGAGTCGGATGCGATCAGAAGTTCGTTTTTCACCCATTACCTGGTTTCGGGAATGCGCGGTCCGGCGGATGCGAACCGCGACGGAAAGGTGACGCTCAACGAGGCGTATGAGTTCGCCTACGACGAAACATTGCAGCGGACGGAAAAAACCAGCGCCGGCCCACAGCATGCTTCTTACGACATCCGGCTCAAGGGATCGGGTGATCTGGTGCTCACCGATCTGCGCACCAGCAGTGCGGTGTTGCGGTTGATGCCGGCACTGACGGGCAGAATTTTCGTGCATGATGCACAAGGGCATCTGCTGGTCGAATTGTCAAAATCACCCGGGAAAAAACTGGAGATCGGACTCGAACCCGGGGAATTCGAGGTGCTTGTTCATTCCTCTGACGGCGTGTCCGCCGGAAACATTCTCCTCAAAGAGGGGGGAGTTACGGAAGTCACCGGCAGTGAGTTGCATAAAGTAAAACAGGTAGCACACCGGCTCCGGGGTGCGGAAACGATGGTTGACGATTCCTATGCCCGTATACCTTTCAATATGTCATTTCTCCCGCAGTTAAGCATCAGCGGCAGATACAACAAGACCAAGGTGTATGCGTCACTGAGTCTGCTGGCAGGTATGACAGAGTGGCTTCATGGTGCAGAACTGTCGAGTGGTATCAGTGTCGTCACGGAAACGATGACCGGTGTGCAGGTGGCGAGTATCGCCACGCTGGGCGGAGAGGTTACCGGCCTGCAGTTGTCCGGTGTGGCGAATCTGGTTAAAGGAAGCGTGAAGGGACTTCAAATTGCATCGGTAGTCAATACCAGTACCTCTGGCCTGACCGGATTGCAGCTCAGCGGAGCGGTAAACTTTTCAGGAAAGGATGTTGCTGGCGGGCAGGTGGCCTCTGCTGCCAATCACCTCCAGGGTAATCTGTCGGGAGTGCAACTCAGCGGCGGATATAATTTTTCCGGAGGTGCGATACGTGGCATACAGATTGCATCCGCCTGTAATGTCGCGAATGAATCGTCGACCGGAATTCAGATCACGGGCTGTACGAATATCGCCCCTGCAGGCTTTGCCGGTTGCGGTATCGCGGGAGGAGTGAATGTTACCGGCTGTATGACCGGTCTGCAGATAGCGGGTGGCATCAATGTCACAGGGGATTTTATCGGGATCCAGATCGCGCCGGTCAATATAAGCCGGAAAATGACCGGATTGCAGCTGGGGGTATTCAATATTTGTGATACCGTGGACGGTGTTCCGCTGGCGGTATTCTCGTATGTCCGCAGTAATCCGCCCCGTTACCGGGTATACCTCGACGAGGCAGGGTTCGTCACTGCCGGCGTTCGGTCGGGAGGAGAGTATTTCTACTCACTGCTTTCTCTGGGGACGACGACCGTATCATTGACGGGATATCAGTGGTACTTCGGAGCCGGCTTTGGTGCGCGGTTACCGGTAAAAAAGGGGTATTTCGCGGTAGAGTCGATGGCGAATCAGGTGCATGTCAGAAACGTGTGGGATTTGTCGCCGGTATTTCATGTGCGTAACAGTGTTATTTATGCGTATACGTTCACGCCGGGATTCAGTCTCTGGGTCGGTCCGTCGCTCAATATCGGTATTGCCTGGCGGGAGGGAAAAATGCGCAATTCCTATCGGGAGGTAACTTACGAGAGACATCTGCAGCACTGGCATGCCTACTGGCCGGGAATTACCGGTGGTATTGAATTGTGAACGTGGGGGGGGGATCCCCCGGTAATATTACGTAACAGGTGTAGAGACGCCATGCCGTAGCGTCTCTGCAAAATGGATTGTTCTCATACGTCAAAACAGGGGGTGAATAACCGTCCGTTGAAATTCACCCGCGGTAATTCTGAACAGATAGATTCCCGCAGATCGGTTTTTTATTCCAGGCTTTAGAAGATGTCTGCCGGCAGTCATTACAGAACAGTGGATGCGCAATTGTTCGCCGGCGGGTGAAAAACAATCGATTGTAATCCGGCAACTTGCGGGAAGGGTGAAAGAAATTTCAAACGGCTGCCCGGTTGCTGTGGTCGGAGAAATCGATACGGAGAAATCCGGTCGTGCGGCAGGAGTCGTTCCTGTATGAACGGCGGTGGGTTTCAGAACACAGAACTCCCGCGGTTCTCCAACCATGTAAATGGTGCCGTTGCTGGTGTCGATCGCGATTCCTTCCGGTTTGGACATATCGCAGTCGAATGTTGAGAGAGGATCACCGGTGGGGCCGAATCCTTCAAGCCGGTTTTCCTCCTGATTTACGATAATGAAATTCCCGTCGTTGAGGGCCGCGATGTCAGCCGCATCGCCGTTCCGGTCGCTTATATCAAACGGGTCATTGTCAAATGATTCGATGAATCTCTGCTCCTTGTCGAGTGTGATACGGAACAGCTCCGAGGGGCCGGTTTCCTTTACCACGTAAAGCATGTTATTTGCCGTGCAGTAACTGACTCCTTCAATACCGGTATTTCCCCAGTTGCTTCCCAACAGGTGCGACGGGGAGGCTGATACACTGAGGGGTCCGGTTCCTGTTGACAGGATTTCAACGCGGAGAACCCTGCCGGTACCCTCGCTGGCAATGAAATAAGTGTTGTCGCACAGGTGACATATTCCTTCAGGATCGTTGAGATCCTGGGTGGTGATCGTACGTTCCACCGTTCCGTTGAGGGAGAGTACGTAGATGTTCGCATTGCCGTTGTCGACCACGAACAGTTGACCGGCGTCACGATTGAGGGCGACGCCCGAAAAGCTGGTGCCGGTAACTCCGGAAACCGAGACGATCGAGGTTTCCTTACGGTAATCGGCCAGTGATGCCGCGATTGACTCGGCGTTTGCGGTCCGATACGTGACGGCAGTGAAAAACAGGGTGATGATGGCCGCTATCGCACCAAATTCCGATTTAAGGATGAATTTCAGTGAATGTACGGCCATGCTGTTGCCCTTCCGGTGATGGTGTTGAAAGAGCCGGCCTCATGTCGCAGGCTTCGAAAGCCGGTTTCAAACGTTGTTTATCAAAATAGTAACAAGTCAGCAGGTGTGCCATGTATGAAAAGATTGTTTGGCAGAAGGCGTTCTCACTGGAGAATGTGGCATCAAGAATGATGTATGTGGAATTTACTGGTAATTGAAGAGATACTGGATGAAGGATTCTGGTTTCATCAGTAAGGGCGCTGGGGGAAAAGGTGTCCCCCGTCGTTTTCATGAGGGACTACTTCGCTCCCTGCAGCAGTATTGACGTCAAGCCGGGCCAATAGGTAATAAGTATGACATTCAGAAACAGCAGCAATAAAAACGGTAGTACCAGCCTGCTGATTTTGGCTATCGGTTCATTGAAGGTATACGAGGAGAGAAATAAATTCAGCCCGACCGGCGGGGTGAGATATCCAAGTTCCATATTTGCCAGAAAAATGATTCCAAGATGTATCGGATCGATGCCGAAAGCCCTGCCTACCGGAAGGATAAGCGGTACAATAACGATAATTGCAGAGTAAATATCCATCAGACATCCGGTAATGATCAGTGCGAAATTCAATAAAAGCAGAAAGAGATATTTGGAGTGGACCTGCTTTACCGCCCATGCTGCAAGATTTGTCGGTATCTCGGCATCAACGATATAATACGAAAGCCCTCGTGCGGCAGCAATGATAACCAGCACTCCGCCAACGAGGACAAGGCATTGCCGGAACATTTCCGGTAGTTTAGCCGGCGGGATATCACGGTGAATGATGGTTTGCGAAATCAGTGCGTAGACCGCAGCCACGGCCGCAGTCTCCACGACGGTAAAAAAACCGGAAAAAAATCCGGTGAAGACTATCACCGGTAACAGAACCTCCCAGGCGGCATTTTTCAGGTTCCTGAGTGCGGTCGACAGAATGAACGGTTGCCTCTGGGCACTGACCGACTTCGCATGAAACAATCCCATAAATATTAATGTTACTACCATAATCAGTCCGGGAAGCAGGCAGGCGATGTACATATGTTTGATGTTTATTTGTGCCATCACGCCGTACAGGATGACCGGCAGTGCCGGAGGAAAAAGCAGGCCGATGCTCCCCGAAGCCGTGAGCAGACCCAGAGAGAAATTCCGCCGGTACCCGTTATTGACAAGGATGAAGGAGAACAACCCGCCGAGAACGAGAATCGTTACGCCGGATGCACCTGTAAAGGTGGTGAAAAAGGCGCAGAGAAGCACCGCCACCATGGCGAGCCCGCCCGGCATCCACCCCAGGAAAGCCCTGAACAGGTCGACCAGGCGGCTTCCGGCCTTGCCGTTTGCGAGCACGAATCCGGCAAGCGCAAACAAAGGAATCGCCGGGATGGCAGGACCGGTCAGGATCGTGTATGCTTCATTGGGAACAACGGCAAGAACGCCGCCGCATCGTGTGAAGAGCAGCAGAGTGATACCGGAAAAAACAAGAAAAATCGGCATCCCTGCGAATGCCGCCGCGATAAGCAGGGCAATCAGCGGCAGGCTCAGGGCCTGAGTCACCGGAGAGAGAACGGATGAAACCATGGTGAGGCTGTGGTCAAGGCCGGGATTTGTCGAGAACAGAAAACGGAGAATTTCAACAATCGTAGTTTGTCCGATAATGCTTCCGAGCAACAAACCGCTGCCCGCAAGTGTCCACCGCAACGCGCCGGCCGGTGTTTTACGGATAAAAACAATCAGCATCATGCCGTAACACAACGGAATGATTGCAGCGAGGGGGCGCAGTGCAAACAGTCCGATCTTGGTGACGGGATTTATACCGATCAGGCAGAACGACAGTGCAGACAGGCACAGCACCAGACAGAAGGTGATGCACAGAAACGACGAGAATGCATGAGCGATTTTTTTTCCCAGCGGGTTGATGGCCTCAAGGCCGGCGGTAAACGCAAGGTGCCGACCCTCGATTGTTGTATACACACCGCCGAGGAAGGTGATCCAGAGCACAATATGTTTGGTGTATTCCGCCGACGCCGGGATACCCCGGTGCAGCAGCATTCTGAACAGCGATTCAAGCAGCGGAAGGAGCGCGAGGAGCAGATAGAGGCACGCTGTCAACCACTGCGGAAGAGCGGAAAGTACACCGGAAACCCGTCTCATTTGTTGTTAGCCCGATAGTCCTTCAGCATGTTTCTGATTTTTTCGTACAGGTCCGGGTCGTAACTTTTCCTGGAAAATTTCGGCAGGAATCCCTTTTCAACAATTGCAGCCCATTGCTCGACGACTTCCGGAGGGACCGCATTGATTTTCAGCCCGTTTTCCAGCATGATGGAAATTGCCTTGGCCTCGGTTTCGGCAATCTCGGATTGCATGGCAGCACCGTTTTTCTTTGCGGATGCACGCAGTTGCGTTGCGAGGTCCTCCGGAATAGATTGCCATATTCTATTGGAAACAACCAATGCGCCAATAAACGGGGTCCAGTTCATTTCACACATGTTCGGCGCCAAACCGAACCACTGGAAGGATGCCGCGACCAGCGGACTTGTAGTAAATGCCTCGATCATTCCGCTCTGCAGCGCAGTCATCATTTCGGTCGCAGGCATCGTTATCGGATTGAACCCGTTTTCTTTCCAGCTCTTTTCTTCGTCGATGCTCGCTCCCCAGACGAACAGTCTGTTTTTTTTCAGGTCATTCGGGGTGACGACCGGTTTTTTCGAGAAGAAGTGCAACCATCCTACCCTGCTCCAGAACATCACTGTGTAACCTTCTTTCTTTAAATTAGCTTCAAAAGTCGGCTGCACGGCTGAAAAGATATAATCAGCTTCCGCATCGGTTCGCATCAGCAGCGGAATATGAAACGACATGATCGCCGGATCCATGAGAATCAGTCCTACTCCGCTTACTCCAATACCGTCAATCTGCCCCATCCGGACTTTGCGTATCATGTCCGGTTCGTCTCCCGCGGTACCGCCCGAATAAACTTTCAGCACGACTTTCCCGCCGGAGATGGAGTTCCAGTCCGCACTGATCCGTTTCAGGGCGACATCCCAGGGTGATCCCACGGGAGCAATGCAGCCGATCTTTATGACGGTCGCGGCAGCGATTGGAATTGCGTTAAAAAAACACGACAGAACCAGAGCACACCACACTTTCCGCATTAAAAAACCTCCTCATTCGGATAGAAAATAATTATCGATATGATCAGCCATCCACCGGGCTTTATTCCGGGTGATACAATTGACCAGCCGGTTGGGCGGATCTGCATCCGGGTCGACCGCCAGCGCTTTATCAAGAAGTGCGATGAATTCCGCACGGTTCTGCGTCGTGACGCACACCGTCGCCGCGAGATTGACATACGGACCGGCTTTCAGACCGCGGGAAAGTTCAACGGCGCGTTTGAAATGCTCCCGGGCTTTCTTTTCACTGCCGCCGATGATCGCCGTAAGTGCTCCGTAATACGAAATGAAAAATTCGTGTATCGCACCGCCATCCATTGCTTCATCCAGTTGCAGGCTGCGCTTGATCAATTTCAGCGCACGGGTGTGGGTGATTGACAGCTCGATATCCAGATTGTCGAGACTGTAGGCGCCCATCCAGGCCATTCCTGTCCAGTAAAGCGCCCCGGCGTCTTCTTTCCTTGTAAATTCCCGCTGCAGGTAGCTTTCCAGATCGGTTCCCGTGAATGCGGTGGAAAAGTCCGGATGGGTGGATTGTAACTCCCGCATGCAGTAACGGGCTCCGCGCAGGTACATTCGTTTCGCCCGGGCTCTCTGTGCGACCTGGAGATCGATGTCCGAGTCCCCCAGCATCTCTGCAGGAGTTTGAATGTAGGCGAACGCATAGGTTACACAAAGTTTTCCGGTTGCGAGCAGCAGTCCCGGATGATTCGGGGTCGCATCGAGAATCGACTCATACAGTTTGAGGCTGAACGGCAATGCATCGCCAACCAGTTCCACATCATCGTCTGCAGAGAAAACCGTTGCCGAACCGCCACTGAGCGCATCGGCAGCCTTTGTCATGACGAACCGGTTCACTGAACAGCCGGGAAGAATGGTTCCGAAACCTGCTATGAATCCTGCCAGCAGCCATTGTTTGACAAAAGAAAGCAGCTCGGCACCGGTTCCAGATTGTGGATACGGCACGTTATGCATTGCCATGTTCGATTTTTCTCTCAGGGTTTTTGAATGGTGCCGATATCGCATAAAAAGCCACTTTCACGCATGACCGGTATGTTTAAAGGGACTGGAACGGAAACAGGCGTTTGTGCGTGCGCCTCAGCTCTTCTGCTCTACTCATATATAAATGTTCTCCGTCCGCTATCGCAAGCGGAAAATTCAGCAGCAGCTGTTCAACGGAGAGGACTCCGAAAAACCATCTGCGTGCTCACGGATGACGGGAGTAGCCGAGGTGACAAATGATAATATAATTTCCGGTTTGAAAGTGACGACATCATCCCGCGGTTCTTCGGATGACGGCAATGGGGTGACTGCGGGAACGTCTGATACGGAAAGGGTCCGGCATGTTTTCTGACCGGTTGCGGAAATGATACTGGAGACGGATCGCCTGCATGCCGGGAAGACGGTGAGTAATCACGACGACTCGTACGGAAGTGTTTTAATCGTGAATTCGGTGATTCCGTTGCCGCTGCTGTTGGGATTCGTGCAGAAAATGGAGGCGTTATGACAGCTGATGATGATCCGGACCCCTAAAAGCCCGACACCCGAACCGGTTTCGCTGTTGAGCCGTTCCTTGAAGAGCATATTGACTTTGGGTGCGGGAATCCCGCTGCCGTTATCGCGGAAAAAAAGGCGCAAACCGGCAGGTTCTTTGTTTTCTTCGATGGAGAGACTCATGCTGTCGGCACCCGCTTTTCGCGCGTTGGTCATCAGGTTGAGAATCGCGCTTGACATTTTAGGGATGTCGGCGAAAAGACGCTTTCCCTGAAACGTTGACGGCGACGAGAACGTGAACCTTCCAGGCTGGAGTTCCGCCGGTCCTCCGCGCACATGCACCGTTTTCCCCACGAAAGAATCACGAAGACTGGAGAACAGTTCGTCACAGAAGGTCTGCGGCGCAATCTGTGAGAGGGTTACCATGTTCTGCCGGTCGCAGAGGATGGAGGTGATCGTTTTTATATGGTCGGCGGTATGGGTGAAGGAGTATTCCGCTTTCGCATAGTGTTTCTTCCGTTTTTCGGGATCGTCGGACTTGATTGCCAGTTTGCTCCAGCCGTAGGCCGCCGAGATGAAATTTGAAAGGTCGTGGATGATGCTTCGCACCATGTCACGGGTATTGCTGATCGTCTGCTGTTGTTCGGTGATCATGCGTTCGTGAGCGCGGAGCTGCCGTACCATCACCAGGTAAAAGAAGGTGAGGGCTGCCAGAAGAAAGATGTACGGGGTCAGGTTGAACGGTTCTTTCAAGTAAAGCAATACGTATGCGGAAATTGAAAGGGCCAGCAGAGGGTAAAGGTAGATGTCGATGTGTTTTTTCAGGTGGCCGGTAAAATACCTGCCGAACATCGCGAACAGAGAGAGGTTGACGGTAAACACGATTGCAAGCAGATTGACGGCCAGAATGACGGGGATGTTGAGCTTGTGGTAAATAATGTAAATGGTTTCCAGGAGGAATATTACCGGTGAGCAGAGAAGGAATATCCCGAGGCGGTTTACTGAGTTTTTTCTGAAAAAAATGAAAAGAACCGGCGGGACAGCAAGATTGAACAGGCTCAGCACCATTCCTCCCGGTGTCCAGTACCGGAGCACGGTATTGGCACATGCCGCTGTTACCGCTAGGAAGATTATCCACTGGAAGAGGTTAAATATTCGTTGCACCTGCAGCATCGGTCATTTTTCTGTAGAGGGTTGCAAGAAAGACGAATATGGCCGTGTTCGTATGTCCGAACAGCTGGTCGAGAGGCCATTGGCGTGCACCGTCAGGTGACAGGTTGATGATGAAAGAGGGCATAATTGACGGGTTGTATACCCACAATCCCTGCTGTACCGCCGAAAGTTCCCAGAAGAGCATAAGCGGAAACAAAAGTAAACAGAATGCCGCAAATGCGTTTTTTTTACAGGCGTCTGCAACAAATGGCATCCAGCCGGCAAACGGGGGCACTCCGAGGATAGCACATGAAAACGGTATCGAGGAACCGGCCATCAGGAAAAACCAGTACGGCCATTGCGTCCGCAGCACATTCGGTTTGAATATGAGAAGCAGGATCGTACCTGCCCACTGAACTAGTGTTGCCGTCCGGATGATCAGCAGATTGCGTTCAGGGGTATGTCCCGCACCAACGAGTGTTTCCATCATGAAATAAATACCCAGAACCGCCGCAGTAAACACCGAGTAGAAGATGAATTCAAACAGCGGAATCGCTCCTATCAGTGGAATATCCGGTGGAATC
Source organism: Chitinispirillaceae bacterium (assembly GCA_016930275.1). GTDB lineage: Bacteria > Fibrobacterota > Chitinivibrionia > Chitinivibrionales > Chitinispirillaceae > JAFGNB01. Next base: position 3,052 of record JAFGHA010000111.1, on the reverse strand, counting down.
ACGAACAGGTAAGTTCCTTCGTACAACCAGAAACCGAATCGGCTGCCGATGACATGGGCAATCAGAAATATCGGGATAAGATGCAGGTGAAACCAGCCGAACATACGCCAGGCTTTTCCATTGGTCTGCCGCTGAAAGGATGGCCAGCAGAGTGTCGCGATGACCAGCCAGAAGCAGGTCGTGCCGGATTCGTAGTAGTATCCATTCAGAAAAAGAACGGTGCCTGTGATAATCCAGAGGGCGGAGAGAATGAACGTCTGCAGTTTCATTGATCGTCTAGAATCTGATGAAAGGAAAAAGACGTGCAATCGGGACCCCCTCGACAATTACGACCTCTTTTCGGATCAGGTGGCGGTAATTCGCTTCGTCACGGGGGTCGTAGGCGGCAATGAATTCGTCAAGGTCATCGACCTGCAGGAGTCTGAGCAGCGTCGGCAACTGAAAACCCTGATACTTCATCAATACCTTGAAATGAAGCGCCTTTTTCTGAAAAACCAGGGTGATACTGAAAAATTTGAAGAACGCGGCGGCAACCACAAGGCAGCCGAACGGCAGAAAGGTCAGATCGAAAATGAACTCTTCGAGGGGGACGCTCGCCGGGTTCCCGAATATGTCATACCCCTTGATGACGTCGATTCCCACCACCGAGTGACTCCCGAAGTACCAGGTGCCGGCGAAGATCATTACCCAGTCGTATCCCAGTCCGATAGCCAGAAACATCACGTAACAGATGACCAGCAGCAGATACAGTTTTTTCGGGAGTTCGAAATCACGCTGCAACCAGTTGATGAACAAAACAATCCATGCATTGATCAGATACGCGGGTATCCAGTAAAGTGTATAGGTCCATTTGCCGTAATGGGTATGGGTGATACGGGCAAAGAGGAACAGACCTGCAAGGTAGACCACCATAAAAAGTAACAGCCACTTTATTGCGGAAATGTACTGCGGAGCGTTGAGTTTCATCATAACTCCATCGGCTTTGGTGCTGTGGTGGTCTGGAGAACGGATGTAATATCCTATTATAATATGTTTTACGGGAAAGGTCCCGTATTATCATAGTATGCGGTGGTCGTTATCGTGGATACATTATATACGAAATATACGAAGAGCTGAAACGGTTGCTTCGTACGCGAGGTGTCCATGAGAGGCTTAAAGAGGAAACCTGTGATCCGCCGCATAAAAAAAAGTATTTTCCAACTCTGTTGCAACGGCGGTGGTTGCATTACCGCCAATACCGGATAGGTTACAACCTTATTCGAAATATTCTGACATTTTCAGGCAGAATATTTCTCTTCTTTGGTTAACAATCTGTGGTAGCATGTTTTAATCCGGGTCAAGGGGGGAGAATGGATGAACTGATTTCAAGAATCGGTGAATGTGTTGAGCGGGGAAAGGTGAATCTGGCAGCGCCGTTCCCGCCGGCAATGAAGGGCCTTGAGGGGGCCGATGAACTGACGAAAAAGGCGCTCGAGGCGAATGCCCCGGTCGATGCGATTCTGCTTGCCTGCAATGATGCAATGCAGCGCATCGGAGCAAAATTCAGCAGAAATGAGGTGTTCGTTCCTGAACTGCTGATGGCGGCAAAAGCGATGCACGCGGTGATGGCGCACCTCAAACCGTTTTTCCAGTCCGGAACCGTCAAAGCGAAGGGAACATTCATACTCGGCACGGTTGCCGGTGATCTGCATGACATCGGCAAAAATCTGGTTTCCATGGTGGTTGAAGGCAACGGCTGGGAGGTGATCGATCTGGGGGTCGATGTGAAACCGGCCCGATTTGTCGAGAAGGTGCGGGAGAATCCGGGGTGTATTGTCGGTCTGAGCGCGCTCCTTACCACGACCATGGCAAACATGGCAGCTACGGTAAAAGAGATCCGTGCCGGCTTTCCCGATACGAAAATAGTGGTTGGTGGAGCACCGCTTACCGCGGCGGCAGCTGCGGAAATGGGGGCAACCGGGTATGCCCGTGATCCCCAGGGTGCGGTTGAATGGCTCAACACGATTGGAGTTGCAGCATGAAATCACTGCTTGAAGAATTGAAAAAAGGTAAAATTCTCGTTTCCGACGGTGCCTGGGGTACCCTCCTGCAGCAGGCCGGGTTGCAACCCGGTGATTGCCCTGAACTCTGGAATGTCACCCATCGGCCGGAGGTCTTCGCCGTGGCGAAAGGGTACGTCGATGCCGGTGCCGACATGATACTCACCAACAGTTTCGGCGGCAGTCCCTCAAAACTGGCACATTATGGACTGCAGGATCGTACTGCGGAACTCAACGAGGCTGCGGCAGCCATCTCCAGGGATGCAGCAGGCGCGGACCGGTTGGTGCTCGGATCAATCGGACCGACCGGCGTGATTCTCATGATGGGCGAAATTTCCGAAGAAACATTATTCGAAGGATTCAAACTGCAGGCTGCAGCACTCGCGCGGGGCGGGGTCGACGCGATCTGCGTGGAGACAATGTCGGCGCTCGATGAGGCGTGCTGTGCCATCCGTGCGGCAAAGGAGGCGACATCGTGTGAGATTGTCTGTACCTTTACGTTCGAAAAAACGGTCGACGGTTCATTCAAAACGATGATGGGCGTGGCGCCCTCGGATATAGTTGGAGAACTGACCGCCGCCGGTGCATCGGTCATCGGAGCAAACTGCGGGAACGGTTTTGACGGCATGATTGACATTGTGCGTGAAATCAGGTCGGTGGATGCGGAAGTGCCCGTACTGGTGCATGCCAATGCCGGGCGGCCGGTGATGGAACATGGGAAAACCGTTTTCCCCGAAACTCCCGGGGTGATGGCCGCGAAAGTCGGGCAGCTCATCGACGCCGGGGCGAACATCATCGGCGGGTGCTGCGGAACAACGCCGGACCATATACGGGCGCTTGCTCAGGCGATCGCCCGGCATACATGATGCACAGGACCGGTGAAGCCGGGAGCGACTTCCTGCCGGTCGAACTGACCGTCGACCCGGTGTTTTCAACCATTACCGTCAAAGAGATCGGGCGGGTGATCGGGTATACCGATACTCCCCTTCCGGAATATTTCGGTGATGGTATCG